>JAGADT010000107.1 GCA_017613475.1 Desulfovibrionaceae bacterium
ATTTCCATGCGGTTGTTGGTTGTCAGCTTAAAGCCGCCGGAGATTTCCCTTGTGGCTTCCTTATAGCGCAGCAGCGCCGCCCATCCGCCGCGCCCCGGGTTGCCGAGGCACGAGCCGTCGGTATGGATAAGGACCTGTTTCATCTGCCGCTCCTTTGCAGCGCAGCGCATAAGGCGCGGGGCACTGCCCCTTTTATTCACTTGCATGAGCATATGCCGTTCCGAGCCTCAGGGAGGGGGGGCACTGCCTTTTATTCACTGGATGGGCGTATGCCATATCCCGCGCCTGCGGAAAAGGGGGGCAGTGCCCTCCCCCCTGGAAAGGGCTGCACGGGCGGCTTGCCATTTCACAAGGTTGCAGGCTATAAAAATTTTTTCTTTTCCAAAAGGGTCCGGCGAGGGGCGCGGTTTCAGGCGTTATGCCCCGCGTTTCCTGGCGGGCGCCGTTCAGGCAGGGACCCAGAGCGCTTCAGGACAACCCCATGCAGAAAATCGCACTTCTTGGCCGGCCCAATGTCGGCAAGTCCACGCTGTTCAACCGGCTTATCCGCAGCAACCGCGCCATCACCCACGACCGCCCGGGCGTGACCAGGGACCGTATGGAAGGCCTTGTGCGCCCCAGGGCAGGGCGCCCCTTCGGCCTGATTGACACAGGCGGCATCACGCTGGATGAGCACGCCCGCCCGGCTTCCGGCCCTGCCGGGCTGCGCGGCTTTGAGGCCGATATCCTCAGGCAGGCGGAAGAGGCCATCCGCGACGCGGCCGCGCTCTGCCTTGTGGTGGACGGGCGCGACGGGCTGATGCCCTTTGACGAGCACCTGGCGGCTTTTGTGCGGCGGCAGAACAAGCCCGTGCTCCTGGCCGTGAACAAGGTGGACGGGCTGGAGCAGGAAGACGCCATGCTGGCGGAGTTCCACGCCCTGGGCTTCCCCATGCTCGCGGTTTCGGCTGAGCACGGCCACAACCTGCGTGCCCTGGAGGAAGAGCTGGGCGACCTTTTGCCGCCGGAAGAGGGGGAGGCGGAAGGCGGGGAGGACGTGCTGCGCCTGGCCCTCCTGGGGCGGCCCAACGCGGGCAAATCCTCCCTGGTCAACGCGCTGGTCGGCGAATCCAGGATGATTGTGAGCGACGTTGCCGGCACCACGCGCGACAGCGTGGACGTGCCCTTCACCATGGATGGCCAGGCCTGCGTCTTTGTGGATACGGCGGGCGTGCGCCGGCGCACGAAGATCGACGACGTGGTGGAGCGCTACGCTGTGAACGCCTCCCTCAAGAGCACCACAAAGACGCATGTCACGCTGTATGTGATAGACGCCCTGGAGGGGGTGACGGCGCAGGACAAGCGGCTGGTCGACCTTCTGGATGAGCGCAAGACGCCCTTCATGATCCTGGTGAACAAGATTGACCTGGTGAAGCGCAAGGAGCGGGCGGAGCTGGACAAGGCGTTTAAGGAAATGCTGGAATTCTGCCCCCATGTGCCCGTGCTGCAGGTTTCCGCGCTCACCGGTGCGGGGCTGAAAGGCATTGTGCCGCTGGCCCTGCGCATCCGCGAGGAATGCGCCGTGCGCGTGCCCACCGGGCAGCTGAACAGGGCCATGGAAGAAGTGCTCATGCGCTACCAGCCGCCCGTGGTCAAGCGGAGCCGCCCCAAGTTCTTCTACCTCACGCAGGCCGAAACAGAGCCGCCGACCTTTGTTTTTTTCGTGAGCGATGCGGACCGCGTGCTGGACAGCTACGCGCGCTACCTGGAAAAGGGGCTGCGCAGGCTCTTTGGCATTGAGCACGCGCCCATGCGCGTCCGTTTCCGCTCTTCCCACGCGAAAAAGTCGAAAGAGTAGCGGCACGCCCCGGATGCTCTTAACTTGCTGATTTTATTCCTTAAATAAAAAATAACTTGCATTTTTTGAGGCCAGCGGCTATGAAGTTGGGGTATGGCAGGCACAAGCCTGCCATGCAGGGAACCAGCTTTTTTCAAGCCTTAATGCCTCACTGCAATGCCAGCGCATGTGGATAGGGAGCTGCTATGACACGTAAAGACCGGACCGAAGGCATTTACAGCCGCCGCGAAGTCCTGGATGAAAGCGAACGGCGCCAGTACTGCCTCATTCAGCTGAAGGACCTGCTTTCCTACGCCTACCGTTATTCGGAAGACGTGAAGAAGCGTTTTGACCGCGCCCAGTTTAACGTTGAGAAATTCAAGACGCTGTCCGACATCAAGCACATCCCCATCCTGAAGAAGAAGGAGCTGATTTTCCTCCAGTCCATCGGCCCGCGGCTCGGCGGCCTGCTGACCAAGGACATCGGTGAGCTGAAGCGCATTTTCCTTTCCCCCGGGCCCATTTTTGACCCTGAAGACCGCCATGACGATTACTGGGGCTATACCGAAGCCTTCTATTCCGTGGGCTTCCGCCCGGGCGACGTGGTGCAGGTGGCCTTTAACTACCACCTCTCCCCGGCGGGCCTGATGTTTGAGGAGCCGCTGCGCAACCTTGGCTGCGCCTCGATTCCGGCTGGCCCCTCTGACCCGGTGACGCAGCTGGACATCATGCAGAAGCTGCGCGTTTCCGGCTATGTGGGCACGGCGAGCTTTTTGATGCACCTGGCGCAGAAGGCGGAGGAAAAGGGCATCAACCTGCGCAAGGACCTCTTCCAGGAAGTGGCCTTTGTCACTGGCGAGCGCCTTTCGGAAAAAATGCGCAGCCAGCTTGAGAAAAAGTTTGACATTATCCTCCGTCAGGGCTACGGCACGGCGGATGTGGGATGCATTGGCTACGAATGCTTCCATAAGACCGGCCTGCACATTTCCAACCGCTGCTATGTGGAAATCTGCCATCCGGACACGGGCATCCCGCTGAAGGATGGGGAAGTGGGCGAGATTGTGGTGACGTCCTTCAACAAGACCTATCCGCTGATCCGCCTGGCCACGGGCGACCTCTCGTTCATTGACCGCAGCCCCTGCGCCTGCGGCCGCACCAGCCCCCGCCTGGGCAGCATTGTCGGCCGCGTGGATACCACCGCCCGCATCAAGGGCATGTTCGTGTATCCGCACCAGGTTGAGCAGGTCATGGCGCGCTTTGAGGAAGTCAAGCGCTGGCAGATTGAGGTTGTCAATCCCGGCGGCATAGACGAAATGATCCTGTACATTGAAGCGAGCAACTTCAAGCAGGAAGAAGAGCTGATGCACATGTTCCGCGAGCGCATCAAGCTGCGCCCCGAACTGCGCGTCCTGGCGCCGGGCACCCTGCCGCCGCAGATCCGCCCGATTGAAGACAAGCGCGAGTGGGATTAAGGGCAGGCTGAAGCCAGAATGAAACTATTTGGCCGAGTGGTGGAATGGCAGACACCGGAGACTTAAAATCTCTTGCTCCGTGAGGGGCGTGCGGGTTCAAGTCCCGCCTTGGCCACCAAATTGAACTCAGGAAGCCCCGCAGGGTATCAACGCCCTGCGGGGCTTTGCTTTTGCGGAAGCCTTGCAACCATGCTTTTTTCTCTGGATATTTTTTCAATAAACTTAAATAGTTATGTATTTATAAGCCTTTCTTTGCCTTAAACACTGCTTAAACCTTAACAGGCATTACCCTTAAAAAGCAAAACGGGAACCGAAACACATCGGCTCCCGTTTTCCGTCATTGTTATTCCCTGTGGGGCTTTGAACACCCTCAATTGCCTTCCGCATAGGATATGTGTATGGTCCGCTTCGTGGGCCAGCTTCCCCGAAAGGAGGTTAGGCTCATGGAGCAGTTCCTTCTTGACGTGCTCGCCGGTGTTCTGGCAGCCGTCATAGCGGCAATCGTTATTCGTCGTTTAGGCCTGTAACG
>JAGADT010000108.1 GCA_017613475.1 Desulfovibrionaceae bacterium
AGCATTGTGATGGATACGCCCCTGACCATTGTGGACCCGAACACCGGCGCTGTCTGGAAGCCGATGAATTCTGAAAAGACCTTCAAGGGCGCCCTGACGATGCGCACGGCCCTGGCGCTTTCACGCAACCTGTGCAGCGTTCGCCTGGCCCAGCAGATCGGCGTGAATAAGGTTATTAAGCGGGCCAAGGACCTTGGCCTTACATCGGATTTTCCTCCCTACCTTTCCATCAGCCTAGGCGCGGTGGAAGTTGTGCCGATCAATATGGCGGAAGCGTATACGGCGTTTGCCAACGGCGGCAAAAGGGCGCAGGCCAGGCTGATCCTTGAAGTCAGGGACAGCACGGGCAGGGTCATCTATGCGCCTGAACCCAAAATTACGGAAGCCATCACCCCGCAGAACGCCTACCTGATGTCCTATATGCTCAAGCAGGTTGTGGAAGCCGGAACGGCAACCCGCGCGAAAGAGCTGAACCGCCCGCTGGCCGGAAAAACAGGCACCTCCAACGATATGTGCGACGCGTGGTTCATGGGCTTCACGCCTTCCCTTGTTACGGCCACCTATGTTGGCTATGACCAGCCGCGGGGCATGGGCAAGCAGGAAACCGGCACCTTTACGGCGCTGCCCATTTTCATTGACTATTCAAAGAGGGTTTTCCCTCTGTATCCGCCGGATGATTTTGCCAAGCCCTCGGGCATTGTTACGGCAGTGGTGGATAAGTATTCCGGCCACGCCACGTCCTCTGGGGATCCCAATGGCATCACCGTGCCTTTCTATGAGGGCAGCGGTCCCAATAAGGGCTCTGTCAGCGCCGGATCTTCTTCTCAAAAGAGTAAGGAAAAGGTCACGCGTGCGGAAAGCGAGGCGCTGTTCAAGGAATTGTTCTAGCTAAAGCGGGGGCTTAGGCCTGCATTTCCCGGCGCACCTGGCATTGGATTTCCGGGAGATGCGCGTTGGTCTTCAGCCTTCGCGATGGGTAAGGTATAATGCAAAAGGGCCATGAACCCTGCGGTCCATGGCCCTTTTGCATTCGAAAGAAAAAAATTAGTCGGCCTTGCGGGCAACCGGCTTGGTCACCAGGCCAGAGCGGAGGCAGCGGGTGCACACGCTGATGGTGCGCACTTCGCCATTGGCAAACTGGTGGCGGACATTCTGCAGGTTGGGGTTGAAGCGGCGGTTATTTTGATGTTGGAATGGCTCACATGGTGCCCCGGCTGGGGATGCTTGCCGCAGATGTCACACTGCTTGGACATGACGATATCCTCCATATATTCGGGCTGTTGCCCGAAACGTAAAATCTTTGGCTATGCTGCCGCGCTGCATCATGCGCGCGCATGAACATAGCCTTTTATCCCTTTCCCAGGAAAAGCGCAAGCGAAAATTTTTTCAGCCGCGGCATGGAAGGGGCTATGCTGCTGTGCGTTCCGGCGCCGCGCTTATTGACACGGGCATGATTATGCCTGAAAACTGGATGGAGAAAAGCTCTTACCCGGTTCTCCGGATTTGTTTTTGGATGGCATTCAATGAAACGCATTGTCATGGTTAAATTCAGCCCTGTGGGGCAGGCGTACGCCTATGAGGGCGGGGATTATCCATATTCTTTCCGTGAGGCGGTTTTGGCGGAGACTGGCCAGGGGCTTGGGCTTGCGCATGTTGCGGCTGTGCGGGATGTTGAGGATGATGAAATGCCGGAGGGCATTATGCCCCTTCTGCGCGTGGCAACGGAAGAAGATTTTGCCGCTGATGCGTCCAACCGCGTGTTTGCCGAACAAGCGCGCCGTTTTTGCCTCCAGCGCATTCAGGCGTGCCGGCTGGATATGAAGCTGGTTGCGGTTGAGTGCCTCTTTGACCGGTCCAAGCTGATTTTTTATTTTACCGCGCCAACACGCGTCGATTTTCGTGAGCTTGTTAAGGAACTTGTGCGCGAATACCATGTGCGCATTGAACTAAGGCAGATCGGCGTCCGCCATGAAACGCAGATGCTGGGTGCCCTTGGCAGCTGCGGGATGGTATGCTGCTGCCGGCGTTTCCTGCACAAGTTTGTTCCTGTGACCATTAAGATGGCCAAGGAGCAGAATCTCTTTTTGAACCCGACCAAAATTTCCGGCATCTGCGGCAGATTGCTCTGCTGCCTAAGCTTTGAGCAGGAAAATTACGAATTGTTCCACCGTTCCTGCCCCAGGCTTGGCAAGCGCTATCAGACCAAAGAAGGCCTGATGAAAGTTCTGCGCGCCAACATGTTCAGGAACAGCGTGGCCGTGCTGACAGAGCATGGCGAGGAAAAGGAGCTTACGCTTGAGGAGTGGACGGCGCTTGAGCCGCACAGGCCTGAAGCGCACGCGCAGGGCGGCGGAGCTGTGCCGGAGCAGGGCAGGCCGGCTCATTCCCCGATGGGATCCGAGCTGATGGTCGTTGTAGCGGAACCTGAAATGCTGGAGCAGGGCGTGCTGGACGAGGCGCTGGACGATGCGTTTGAAGCCTTTGCCGCGGAGAGTGAAGCTCCTGCCAATGGTCCGGCGGCAGATCCTGAAACAAGCGTTGCGGGCGAAGGTGAACCCGCGCCAAAGCAGCATTAAAAGCCGGCATGGGGGGCGGGCGCTCCGCGCACTCCCCACGCGCTGCCATGGATTTTGCCACAGGCTTTTTTCCTCAAGGAGGGACGGATGGAAAACAGGGAACACATAGAGCGGCTGAAAAAGCTGCTTCCTGAGGGCGCAGTATTGGATGCGCCAGAAGATGTGCGGGGCT
>JAGADT010000109.1 GCA_017613475.1 Desulfovibrionaceae bacterium
CCCCGTTGTCACGGCGGATTCCCTGGGCGCGTTTTCAGAGCCGTTGCCTGCCGCGGGGCAGGAGCCAGAGGCGTACGCCCGCGCGGCCGCCCTGGCCAAAACCCTGCCCGTGGCGGCGCAGCACCCTGAAGCCTGCGTGCTTGGCGCGGACACCATTGTGGCTCTGGGGAAAGACATCCTGGGCAAGCCCAAAGACCCCGGCGAGGCGCTTGCCATGCTCAAAAGGCTCAACGGGCGCGCGCATCGCGTCATCACGGCCTGCGCCATAGCAAAGCCGGGGACGGAAGCAGCCAGGCAGCGCCTGGAAACGATAGTTGATTCAACGGACGTATTTTTTGGCCAGTGGCCGTTGAGCGTGCTTGAAGCCTACGCCACCTGCGGCGAACCCATGGACAAGGCCGGCGCCTACGCCATCCAGGGCGCGGGCGGCGGGCTGATTACGGGCATCCAGGGCTCATGGAGCACGGTGGTTGGTCTGCCCCTGCCGCTGCTGCTCACCCATCTGCTTACGCTCGGGGTCATTGCGCCCAGGCCGCATTAACACTTTCCAGGTTCATTTCCGCGATGGACTTCGCAAAAAAAAAGGCGCCACTGGCGCCTTTTCCATATTCAAATTCTCAACAGGCGGCATTGCCGCTTTTATTCCTATCCATCTATCCAGCTATCAATAACCATCAGAAAAATCTTTGCCCCACAGGTACATAAAAAGGCTTGCCCCTACAAAATCTGCTTGAAGAACTGCTGCAGGCGCGGATGCTGCGGACGCTCAAAAAGCTCTTCGGGCGGAGCAACTTCCAGGATTTCTCCGTGGTCGATGAACACAACCCTGTCCGCCACTTCGCGGGCAAAGCTCATTTCATGGGTCACCACCACCATGGTCATGCCTTCCCTGGCAAGGGCCGTCATAACGTCCAGGACCTCGCCGATCATCTCAGGGTCAAGCGCTGAGGTCGGTTCGTCAAAAAGCATGATCTTGGGCTGCATGGCCAGCGCCCGGGCAATGGCCACGCGCTGCTGCTGCCCGCCGGAAAGCTGCGAAGGATACGCCTGGACCTTGTTGGACATACCCACCTTGGCCAGAAGCGCCAAAGCCCGGTCCTCAGCCTGGGCACGCGTCAGCCCGCGGAGGCGGATAGGCGCCATGGTCAGGTTCTCAAGCACGGTCTTGTGAGGGAAAAGATTGAAATTCTGAAAGACCATGCCCATGTCCTGGCGGATGACATTGATATCGTTCGCCGGATCATTGATATCCCGCCCGTCCACAACAATGCAGCCCTTATCTACGGTTTCCAGGCGGTTGATCGAGCGCAGGAGGGTGGATTTTCCGGACCCGGAAGGACCGATGATGACCACGCGCTCGCCCTGGTCCACGTTAAGGTTTACATCATGCAGCGCGGTAAGGGAGCCAAAAAACTTCCATACGCCGGAAAGGGAAATGATGGGCTTATTTTGCGGCGCGGTCATAGTAGTGCAGCCTTCCTTCCATCATGCTCACGCCCTTGGAAAGCAGGAGCGTGATGATGAGATAAACCAACGCGATCACGGTGTACGTTTCAAAATAATCAAAGGTCTGGGAAGCGAATTCCCGGCCTCGGCGGAGAAGGTCCGCCACGGCGATGATGGAAACTAGCGACGTATCCTTGAGCATCGCAATAAATTCGTTGCCGACGGGCGGCAGAATGGTCCTGAGCGCCTGCGGCAGGATCACGTAGCGCATGGTCTGCCCGCCTGTAAAGCCCAGGGAGCGGGCTGCCTCTGTCTGCCCGCGGGGAACAGCCAGGATGCCCGCGCGCACCACTTCGCCCATGTAGGCGCCGTAGCAGAAGCTGATGGCGGTCACCGCCGAAACGGTAGGCGGAACCTTGATGAACTTGCCCAGGGCGTAATAAATGTAAAAAAGCTGCACAAGCAGGGGAATGCCGCGGATCACCTCCACATACGTGGAGCTGATCAGGTTGATGACGCGGTTCTTTGAAATCCTCCCCAGGCCGGCAAGGAGCCCTATCGGAAGGGTGCATATCAGCGAGAGGATCGTGATTTCAAAGGTGACAAGCAAGCCATCCGGCAGAAACTTGAGGATGTCCAGATAAGGGTCAGGCCGCAGGACGCACAGCCCGGCAAGGCACACGAGCGCGCCAAAAAAAGAAATGGACCAGGCGGTGATCAGGCTTCGGTCCCCGGGGTCCGGGATGGAGGCCCCGTCAGAGACTTCTATGCGGATATTGGGTTGATTCTCTTTCATAGCGCTCCCAGCGGCAGTGCCGCTTTTATTCGTGTTCTGTCCTCAGAGGCTTTTGCAAAACCCCGCGCCGGCAGGAAACAGGCTTTGCCTGCGGTGGCATCGCAGCCTAAAATCAAAGGAAGGGGATCAGGGGCAGCACGCCCCCAATCCAGCCTTCCCGCGAACAAGGGGCACCGCCCCTTTTACTATTCCCTCAGCCTTGGGCCGGGAAAAAGCCCTGGCCACCAGCAATTGAATAAACGCGGCAATGCCGCCTATTCGCCAGGGGCACTGCCCCTTTTACTATTCTCTCAGCCATGGGCTGAGAAAAAGCCCTGGCCACCAGCAATTGAATAAACGCGGCAATGCCGCCTATTCGCCAGGGGCACTGCCCCTTTTACTATTCTCTCAGCCATGGGCTGA
>JAGADT010000110.1 GCA_017613475.1 Desulfovibrionaceae bacterium
ATCATGCGTGCCTGCCCTTCTTCGGGAAACTATCCCGTTTCTTCGGTTCCCGGCCTGCGATTTCACTGCCAGACATGTGGCGGGGGCATGCGTCCGCTTTTTTACGAACCGCTTGCCATTCTTGTCGCGCAGGGAGCGAAGGCCGTCGAAATCGGGGGCGAGAAGCTTCGCTACGGCCCCGGAGTCTGTTTTTTGTGCGGCATAGACATGCCGGTATCCAGTTGCGTGGTTGAAGCCAGTCCCGAGGAGCCGTTTCTCGCGCTCTCTCTCAGCATGGACGTCAGCCTTGCGGCGGAATTGGCGGCGAAGATGCCGCCTTTCCCGCATGACGGAACGCATTTTTCGGGCGCTGCCACACAGGCGGCTGAACCGAACCTGCTGGACGCCTTCGCCCGTCTTGTGGAACTGGCGGAGCATCCTGCGCCGACACTTGAAGGCCTCGTCCTGCGTGAAATCTATTATCGCCTCCTGAACAGCCCCTTTGGTTCGGTTCTTCGCTCCTTGACCACGCTCGGTTCACACGGCAACAGGGTATCACGGGCCATCGCCTGGCTGAAAGAGAATTACGCCAGGCCGTTTTCTGTGGAGAGCCTTGCCGAAGTTGTCCACATGGCGCCTTCAACATTCCATAAGTATTTTAAGGAAATCACCTCGGTCAGCCCCCTGCAGTACCAGAAGCGGCTGCGTCTTGACGAAGCCCGGCGGCTTATGCTGGCCGAGGGATATGACGTGACGAGGGCAGCCCTTGCCGTAGGGTACGAAAGTTCCACGCAATTCATTCGGGAGCACAAGCGCCTGTTCGGAGACCCGCCCAAGCGCAGTATCTCCGGCATCAAAAACACCTTGGAGGATGCTGACCAATGAACAGGATTGCAAGAAACGCGCACGGTTATCCCCTTGTGGGAAGCGTGGGAGCGGCTTAATCAAAATACTACATGTAACCGTACAGGAAACGCTATGCGCTATACCACATTGGGAACAACTGAAATTAAGGTTTCACGCATTTGCATGGGCTGCATGGGCTTTGGCGACCCCAAGCTCGGCCATCACAGCTGGACATTGGATGAGGAACACACCCGCGATATCGTCCGGCATGGTTTTGAACAGGGCATCAATTTTTTCGATACAGCCATTGGCTACCAGAGTGGCACGTCGGAGCAGTATGTAGGGCGTGCCCTTCGTGATTTCGCTCGCCGGGATGAGGTTGTCCTTGCCACAAAATTCCTGCCCCGCACCGCCGCGGACATTGAAGCGGGGGTTCCGGCGAAGGAACATATCAGTCGAATGCTGGAAAAAAGCCTGTGCAATTTGGGCATGGACTATGTTGACCTCTACATCTACCACATGTGGGACTGGCACACGCCGCTGTATGACATCATGGAAGGACTGAACCTTGCGGTTCGATCCGGAAAAGTCCGCGCAATAGGCATTTCCAACTGTTTCGCCTGGCCAATTGCCAAGGCCAACGCACTGGCCGAACGTGAGGGCTTTGCCAAATTCGTGTCTGTCCAGGGGCATTACAATCTCCTGTTCCGAGAGGAAGAGCGTGAAATGGCTCCCTACTGCCAGGAAGAGGGTATCAGTATGACGCCCTACAGCGCCCTTGCCGCCGGACGCCTTTCCCGCAAGCCGGAAGAAACAGCCACAAAACGTCTGGCCGAGGACAACTATGCCCGCTTCAAGTATGACGCCGTCAAGGAGCAGGACATGCCCATCATTCGGCGTGTCGCGGAACTGGCAGAGCGGCGAGGCGTTTCCATGACGGAAATTGCCCTGGCCTGGCTCCTGCGCAAGGTTGCGTCCCCGGTGGTCGGCATGACGAAAACATCGCATGTGGACAGCGCCGTGCGCGCCGTAGATTTGGAACTCACCGACGGGGAGGCCGCGTGGCTGGAGGAATTGTATACGCCGCACCCGCTGGCAGGCGTCATGGCAGAAAACAAGCCCGCTACCAGCCTGCAAACCAAGTCGTGGTCCATCGGCAAGCAAACTCTTTAACATCCATCAAAGGGGGGAAACTCCATGCCAGTCGTAACCTTTGAAGCGGCCCGCCTGAACGTCGAGCAAAAGCGGCAGCTTGTGGAGGAATTCACGGAAACCGCCGTGCGCGTAACCGGCTTGCCCAAGGAAACCATTTTTGTCTTCCTCAAGGAAAACAGCGCCGACAATGTTGGCGTCGGGGGCGTTCTGCTTTCTGAAAAGCAGAGAAGCATCAAAGTTTGAAACCATGAGAGGATGCCGATATGCCGTTTTCACGACGTGAGGCCATGAAAGCCATAGCCCTTTCAGGTATGGTCGCAGCTCTGGGCTTCCGCGCCGAGGCTGCCGAAAACGACAGCAGACCGGGACGTCTTCGGCTTGTCTGCGTGGAGGAACACGTCAACAATCCTGATGTTGCCCGGGGCTCCATGCCGGAGATGCTGCGCAAGGCTCCCTACCTTACTGATTGGGGCAGAGACGTTACCGACAGGGGGGAAGCCGACGCCAGCCATCCTCGCGTCATCGCTGCCGGGGATTCCCTGCACAAGCTCATGAACACGGGAGAAGGCCGTTTGCGCGATATGGACGCCCACGGCATTGACGTGCAGGTGCTCTCCTACGCGGCATCGCCGCATATTGTACCGGGGCAGGCGGGTATTGACCTTTGCGCCAGGGCCAATGATGACCTGGCGGCGGCTGCAGCGCGCCATGCCACGCGTTTTGCGGCCTTCGCCACGTTGCCGTGGCAGGAACCGAAGGCGGCGGTTAAGGAACTGGAGCGCTGCGTCACCCGGCTCGGCTTCCGGGGTGTACTGCTGAACGGCCGCTCGGGCGAGGGCTTTCTGGACGACGCGCGTTACCGCCCCGTGCTGGAGGCGCTCAATACTCTGCGTGTGCCGCTGTTCCTGCACCCCGGCCTGCCGCTGCCCCAGGTCCGCGATGCCTACTATGCCGGATTCAGCCGCGAGGTCAGCGCGCGCCTGTCCATGTTCGCCTGGGGTTGGCACAACGAGGAAGGTGTGCAGCTCGTGCGGCTGCTGCTCTCCGGAGTGTTCGACCGTCTGCCGCAGCTGCGCGTCATCAGCGGCCACTGGGGCGAGCTGGTGCCTTTCTTCCTGCAGCGCCTGGATGACAGCATCCCGCAGGATGCTACCGGCCTGCGCCGCAGCCTGACGCAGACCTTCCGGGAGCATGTCTATGTGACGCCCAGCGGCATGACCAGTCTGCCGCATTTTCTCTTTGTGCGGGAAGTCGTGGGCATGGACAGGCTGCTATTTTCCGTGGATTACCCCTACCTTTCCCTGAACGGTGCGCGGGCATGGCTGGAGAGCCTGCCTGTGAGCCATGAAGAGAAGGAAAAATTCGCCTGCCGCAATGCCGAAGAACTGCTGCACCTGTGAAAGGAGGAACCATGTACGTCAAAAAACTGTTGGCGGCCGGAGTGGCTGCCCTGTTTCTGTGCTGTCTGAACGTCGGGCATGGTCAAGCGGCGGAACAG
>JAGADT010000111.1 GCA_017613475.1 Desulfovibrionaceae bacterium
CCCCTGAAAGGCCTTGTGGATGCGCGTGAAGCCGTAACCGACATGGTCATCGGCGGCGCCGACGCCGTGCTCATGCACAAGGGCCTGGTGCGCTGCGGGCACCGCGGCGCGGGGCGCGACGTTGGCCTCATCGTCCACCTTTCCGCCTCTACCTCCCTTTCCCCCAGCCCGAACAGCAAGTCGCTCGTTGCCACGGTTGAAGAAGGCATCCGCCTTGGCGCCGACTGCGTTTCCGTCCATGTGAACCTTGGCGACCCTGAAGAGAGCCGTATGCTCGCGGATTTCGGCCGCGTGGCTGAATCCTGCGAACAGTGGGGGATGCCGCTCCTGGCCATGGTCTACGCCCGCGGCCCGAAAATCCTCAATCCTTTCGATGCCGACGTTGTGGCCCTCTGCGCGCGCGTTGGCGCGGAACTTGGCGCGGACATCGTCAAGGTGCCCTACACCGGCTCCATTGAATCCTTCCGCAAGGTGACCTCCGGCTGCGCCGTGCCCGTGGTGATTGCCGGCGGCGAGCGCGTTGACTCCACGGAAAAGCTGCTGCGCATTGTTAAGGAATCCATGGAAGCCGGCGGCGCCGGGCTTTCCATCGGGCGCAACGTCTTCCAGCATCCCCAGCGCATCCGCCTGATGCAGGCCCTGCGCGGCCTCGTGCATGAAGGGAAGGGCATTGACGACGCCCTTGCCATGATGGAGGAGTAAGCCATGCGCCGGATCCTTTTCAAATGCGTTCCCTTTGAGAAGAACCTGCTGACCCTGGCGCTGGAATCCGGCGTGGACGGCGTGATTGTTCCTGAGGAGCACGCGGAACTTGCGGGCACGCTCTCCCGCGTGCCGGTGATTGAGGAAAGCGCCATGCTTTTTGCGGAGCTCTCGTCAAAGGATGATGAGCGCATGGTGAGCGGGCTGCTGCATGGGGGAGGGCAGGTCTGCCTTTCCCGCGGCTGGGAAATCATCCCCGTGGAAAACCTGCTTGCGGAAAACGCGGATGTGGCGCTGGAAGTGGCTTCCCTGGATGAGGCCAGGCTAGCGGCCGGCATTTTGGAAAAGGGCGTTTCAACCCTGGTTGTGCCCTCGGAAGGCGTGGCCTCGCTGAAGGCCATTGTGGCTGAATGCAAGCTCAGCCAGGGCCAGGAGCCCCTGGTGCGCGCCACCATCACGCGCGTGGAAGAGGCGGGCCTTGGGCACCGCGTCTGCGTGGATACGCTTTCCCTCATGGCAACGGGGCAGGGGATGCTCGTGGGCGATTCCAGCGCGTTCACCTTCCTGGTCCATGCCGAGACGGAGCGCAACGAATACGTGGCGTCGCGTCCTTTCCGCATCAATGCCGGGGCTGTCCATGCCTACGTCCGCCTGCCGGACGACAAAACCTGCTACCTGGGCGAGCTCTGCGCCGGGCGCCGCGTGCTGATTGTTGATGCCGGCGGCCAGACCACCCTGGCCACAGTGGGCAGGGTCAAGACAGAGGTGCGCCCCATGCTTTTGGTGGAAGCGCAGGCAGAAGGCCGCGTTGGAACCGTATTTTTGCAGAATGCGGAAACCATCCGCCTTGTCACGCCGGAAGGCAAGCCCGTCAGCGTGGTCACGCTGAAGCCCGGCGACGAAGTCCTCTGCAGGCTGGATGAAGCAGGCCGGCATTTTGGAATGCGCGTGAGCGAAGACATTCGGGAGCACTAAGCCATGGAAGGAACAGCGGGGCACGACGCGCTTGCCATGCGGCGCAGGGAAATTGACGCACTGGATGCAAAGCTGCTTGAGCTCTTGAACCAGCGCGCGGAGATAAGCCTTGAAGTCGGGCGGATCAAGCGGGCGTCAGGGGATGCAGGGACACTCCCCGTGCATGATCCAATCCGTGAGCGCCAGCTTTTGGCCAGGCTTGCGGAAATCAACCGCGGGCCGCTTGCCAGCGGGCAGATCAGGGCTATCTGGACGGAGATCATGTCTGCCTCGCGCAGGCTCCAGCGCCCGCAGAAGGCGGCGTACCTGGGGCCTGAAGGCACGTTTTCCCATATTGCGGCAATTGAATTTTTGGGGCATTCGGCGGAATTTTGCGCCTGCCCTTCCTTTGATGCGGTGTTCCGCTGCGTGCAGGACGGCGAGTGCGATGCGGGCGTGGTGCCGCTGGAAAACTCGCTGCAGGGCACGGTCGGCCAGAATTTTGACCTGCTGTGGCGCTACGACCTCTGCATCCGCGCGGAGTTTGCCTCGCGCATCAGGCACAGCCTCCTTTCACCTGAAAACGACCTTGGCAATGTGCGCGTGGTCTATTCCCACCCCCAGCCCCTGGTCCAGTGCGGGCGCTGGCTGCGCGAAAACCTGCCCCTGGCTTCGCTGGTGCCGGTAAGCTCCACGGCCGCGGCGGCGGAACGCGCCGCCGGGGAGCGCGGCTGCGCCGCCATCGGGCACTGCACGCTGGGCGAGCGCTTTGGGCTTGCCACATTGGCCTCCGGCATTGAAGACGAGCCGATCAACTGGACGCGCTTTGTGCTGCTTGTCCCCAAGGATTCCAAGGTGCCTGCCGGCCGGGCTGACAAAACCTCCGTGCTCTTCACGCTGCCAGACAAGGCCGGGGCGCTTGCCTCGGTGCTGGCGATCCTGGCGGTGGGCGGCATCAACATGCGCAAGCTGGAATCCCGCCCCCTGCCCGGCGAATGCTGGAAATACATGTTTTTTGCGGACCTGGAGGCCGACCTTGGCGGGGAATACATGGCTCCCATTGTCGCCAGGCTGAAGGAAGCCTGCCTGACCTTCCGCATCCTTGGTTCTTACGCCTCCTCAATGAACCCTGACGATCGGCGCCCCGGAGGCAGGATATGAAAAGCGCCGTGCAGGCTCCGGCTTCCAAATCCTTATCGCATCGCGTGCTGATTGCCGCGGCCCTGGCCAACGGGCTTTCGCGCCTGCACCGCGTTTCAGACTGCGAGGACGCGCAGCGCACCATCGGCGTCCTGCAGGCTGCCGGGGCGGACATCCAAAACAAAGGGCAGGGGGAATGCCTTGTGCAAGGCATGGCGGCTGGCCCTGCCGGCGCTTTGGATGCCGGTGCGGCGCCGTTAAGCTGCTATGTTGGCGAATCCGGCACAAGCTGCCGGCTGCTGACGGCGGTGCTGGCTGCG
>JAGADT010000112.1 GCA_017613475.1 Desulfovibrionaceae bacterium
CCTGCCGCCGCCTCCGCCGCCGCCATTGCCGTAGCCGCCGGCACCTGAGCCGTCGCCGCCGCCGAGACCCCAGCCGCCGCCTTTGCCTGTTCCGCCGCCTCCGCCTTCGCCGTTCGGGTCGCCATAGCCGGAGCCTCCGCCGCCGGCGCTGCGGCGGGCCTGGGCCAGGGCGCTGGCAATGGCGGCATTGCCGCTGCCGCTTCCGCCGACGCTTCCGGAACCTTTGGTGGGCTTGGCCTTGGATTTGGCGTCGGCCAGGGCGGACTTGAGGATGTCTTCAGAGGATTTGCCCTTGGCTTTGGCATCAGCCTTGCCTTTGGCATCGGCCTTGCCTGCCTGCGGCTCGCTTTTGCCGGCAGTGGACTTGTCCTTGGATTTTGAGCTGTCTTTGGGCTTTGTATGAATATTGCTGACAACCGAGGCCGGCGCCGTGTCCTTGGCTGGCTTTGCTTCGGACTTGGCGCTTTTGGGCTGCTCGGCCTTAATGGCTTTGGGTTCGGCCTTGGCCGGTTCCGCGGCGTGTTCAGGGCGCGATTCGGCTTTGGCGGCCGGCTGTTCCTGATGGGTGGTGTCGCGGATGGCGGCAGCATCCTGCCGGGGGCCTGCCTTGCCGCCAGGGCGCCCTGCGGCAGGTTCAGCCAGCGGCCGGTCAGGCCGCCCGGATCCTGCATGGCCAAGCACCGGAGAAGGGAGGTTATCCCCGCCGGGCGCGCCCATGGTCAGGCTGATCTGCATGAGCGGGCGGTTCAGGTCCATTGGCGGCGTAGAGGTTGGCCAGAGCCAGAGGAGCGCAAAGAAGACCGCATGCAGGAGAACGGAAAGAAACGTGCTGCCAAAATTCATGATATGCCGGATGGCCTCTCAGGCCCTGTCAGGGTTTGCGGCGCGGCTTTGCGCTGCTAGCGGGATCGGGTGCGGTATCGCGCTGCGCCACAACTCCCAGGTTTTCGATGCCGGCGGCGCGGATGCGCCCCATTACGCCCACCACTACGCCGTAGGGGACCTCTTTGTCGGCCTGGAGGAAGAGCTGCTTGTTCTGGGCCTTGACCATCGTGGCCAGCTTGTCTGCCAGTTCTTCAAGAGGGACGGGGTAGGTATCAAGGTAAATGGCGCCATCCCTGCGGATGGTCATCACCACGTTGTCTGCTTCCGTGGGCAGATTTTCCACGTAGGTCGTGGAAGGAAGGTCCACTTCCAGCCCCTCAGACATCATGGGCGCCGTAACCATGAAAATGATGAGCAGCACCAGCATGACGTCGACGAACGGCGTGACGTTGATTTCTGAAACCATGCGGCCTCTGCCGCTGAACGATGCGCCCATGTTTTCCTCCGCCTATTCAGCCCCGCGCTGCGTAACAGGGCGGGTGGCGTTGATTTCGCGCTGCACCCTGTTCAGGAACATGCCCGCGAAGTTGACGAGGCGCGTTTCAAGGACGCCCAGCTTGCCCATAAAGGCGTTGTAGCCCACCGTGGCGGGAATGGCCACGGCAAGGCCCATGGCGGTGGCAATGAGCGCTTCGGAAATGCCGGGGGCAACCGTGGCCAGGGAGGCGGATTTCATGGCGCCGATGGCGTGGAAGGTGTGCATGATGCCCCAGATCGTGCCGAAGAGGCCGATAAACGGCGTGGTGTTGGCGGTGGTTGCCAGGAAGGAGAGCGAGGAGGCGCAGCGCACCATTTCCACGTTGACCCCCTGGTGGAGGGAGCGGCGCACGTTATCGGAAACGACGTCAGCGGTGTTCCCTGCCTCACGGGAGCGGTTGTATTCGGTAACGCCCTGGTGCCCCACGCTGAACAGGGGGGATGAAGGGTCCGCGCCGAGGGTCTGCACTGCCTCACGCAGGTCGCGGGCGCGCTCAAAGGTTTCTATGCCCTTGTTGGCTTTGTTCAGCGCGCGGTTCAGTGAGAACCATTTTTGAAACATGATGGCCCAGCTGAGGATGCTCATCAGCAAAAGCAGCGCCAAGATGCATTTGGCGACCAGCGTAGCCTGTCCCAGTATGTCAAAAATATTGAGATCCATCGTTTGTCCTTCCAAATCGTTCCACAGGCAGACGGTGTTGCCGGCCCGTGCGCGGCCCCAGGCACAGCGCCTGAAGGGGGTGCCTTTTAAGGCACAGCATTATGCCAAGCCGCTTGGCGTTTGGCAAGCGTTCCGTGGGGGCTTTCCCCAAACTTTTGCCGATTCCTGAACTTGACAGCGGCTAAGGGGGGCAATACCCTTTACATGTAAGGGAAGCCAGGCCGTTTTTTGCAGCGCTGTGCGTGTCTCCAGCCGCAATGGCTGCACATCATGCACAGTTCCGGAAGGCGTAGAGACAGGGCCTGGCGTTTACCACATGCAAACAGAGAAGGAGCTTGCCATGAAATCATTGAAAGGCACCCGGACAGAAGCGAACATCCTTACGGCTTTTGCCGGGGAATCCCAGGCCCGCAACCGCTATGACTATTTCAGCAGCGCCGCCAAGAAAGAAGGCCTGGTGCTGGTCTCCCAGATTTTTGCCGAAACGGCGCTTCAGGAAAAAGAGCACGCCAAGCGGCTCTTCAAGTTCCTTGAAGGCGGCGAGGTTGAAGTTTCCGCCGCGTTTCCTGCCGGCGTGATTGGCTCCACCGAAGCGAACCTGCTTGCTTCCGCCGCCGGCGAGAACCATGAGCACACAGAAATGTACCCCGAATTTGCGAAAATCGCCGATGAAGAAGGCTTCCCGGAAATCGCTTCCGTAATGCGCGGCATTGCCGTTGCCGAAAAGTACCATGAAGAGCGTTTCCTCATCCTTGCCAAGGCCCTGAAGGACGGCACCATGTTCAAGCGCAATAAGCCCGTGCGCTGGCGCTGCCTGAACTGCGGCTGCGTTGTGGAAGGGCCGGAAGCGCCGGAATTGTGCCCGGCCTGCGCCCACCCCAGGGCCTACTTTGAGGTCCTGGTGCCGATTTTCGAGTAGGCAGATACTAAGCCTTAAACATATCAGCGGCGGGAAGCAGCACCTGTTTCCCGCCGTTTCTGCACCCTGCGGCTGGCCACTGTGTGGCTGGCCGTTTTGCCTTGCCACGCTATGGCTGTGCCGGCAGGCGGCTGGAAACGCCCTGCCGCCGGCCAAATCAACCTGGCAATGGGCTGCTGCCTGTGGGACAAATAGAAAACGTTTCGTGCTGGCCTGCCCGCGGAAATGACCGGGCGGGGTTATTGGGGAGGAGCCGCTGCCGCCTTTTCAAAAAAGATTTTCTGACGTAAAAGGGCGGCTATGCAGCATGTAGGAACATTCACAGTAAAAGCGGCGGACGGCGCGGCGCGGGCTGGCGAGCTTTATACGGCCCACGGCGTGGTCCATACGCCCATTTTCATGCCTGTGGGCACGGTAGGCAGCGTTAAGGCCGTGGCGCCGGATG
Source organism: Desulfovibrionaceae bacterium (assembly GCA_017613475.1). GTDB lineage: Bacteria > Desulfobacterota > Desulfovibrionia > Desulfovibrionales > Desulfovibrionaceae > Avidesulfovibrio. Next base: position 3,388 of record JAGADT010000112.1, read on the forward strand.
ACCTTGAGGCCATTGGCGCTGAAATCATTTTGGGCAACACCTATCATCTGTACCTGCGCCCGGGGGATGAGCTGGTTGCCCGGCACGGGGGCCTGCACGGCTTCAGCAGCTGGCCCAAGCCCATCCTGACAGACAGCGGCGGCTTCCAGGTTTTCAGCCTCTCTTCCCTGCGCACGCTGAAGGAAGAAGGCGTGACCTTCCGCTCCCACCTGGACGGCTCAAAGCACCTCTTTACGCCTGAAAAGGTTGTTTCCATCCAGCGCAACCTGAATTCCGACATCATGATGTGCCTGGATGAATGCCCGCCCCACGACGCGGACCATGCCTATGCCGCCCGTTCCCTTGGCCTGACCTCCCGCTGGGCCGCCCGCTGCCGCGAGGCGTACCCGGCGTCCATGGTGCAGGAGAAGGGCAACCTGCTCTTCGGCATCGTGCAGGGCGGGATGTTTAAGGACCTGCGTTCAGAATCAGCCGCGCAGCTCATCGACATGAATTTTGAGGGCTACGCCATCGGCGGCCTTTCCGTAGGCGAAAGCAAGGAGATGATGTTTGACATCCTTGCCCACACGGCGCCCCTGCTGCCCGCGGAGAAGCCCCGCTACCTGATGGGCGTGGGCACGCCCCTTGATATCGTGCGCGGCATAAGCCTGGGCATTGACATGTTCGACTGCGTCCTGCCCACGCGCAACGCCCGCAACGGCACGCTCTACACCTCGCTTGGCAAAGTCAACATCAAGCGCCAGGAATATGCGGAGGACGACAGCCCCCTCGATCCCGCCTGCTCCTGCTACACCTGCCGCACCTTTTCCCGCGCCTACCTGCGCCATTTGTACCACGCGCAGGAGCTTTTGGCCTTCCGGCTTAATTCCATCCACAACCTGACGTATTTCCTTGGCGTTGTGCGGGGGGCGCGCTCGGCCATTGCCGAGGGGCGCTTTGCAGACTACCTCCGGCATTTTGAGGCTTTGTATGACAAGTGATTCGCGCAGATGGGGCCGTGTGCCGCCCTTTTTCCGGACAGTCATTACCTTTTTCCTCTGCGTGTTCGGCCTGCTCCTGCTGGCCAGGCTGGCCATGCTGCTCTGCGTGCTTTTTGACGGTCCGGTGACGCAGTGGGATGCCCTGCTTGGCTCGGGGCTGAAGAACACGCTGAAAGAACTGTACATCGGCGCCAAATTTGACGCCAGGCTTGCCGTTTTCCTGAGCCTGCCGCTCGCGCTCTGCCTTTTCTTCCCCGCGGCGGAGCGCCATCCCCGCGGCGTGCGCCTGACCCTGGATAGTGTGTACGCCCCCCTGTTCTTTTTGCTGGGACTCATCTACGTTGTCGATTTCGGCTTCTTTTTCTACCTCCGCCAGCGCGTGGACGTAACCGTATTTGATTTTATCAGGGACGCCTCGATTTCTTTCGACATGGTGACGCAGAGCTATCCCGTATTCTGGATAGCCCTGGGTCTGCTGCTTTTTACAGCGGCGGCGATCTTTGGACTGGACAGGCTCCTGCGCCGGCATTTCCGCAAATCCGCGGAAGCGGGAAGCCCGGCGTGGAAAAGCCGCGCCGTGTGGGGGCCAGCGCTTGCCGTGCTCCTGTTTTTGGGCGGCTACGGGCAGATTTCTTCAAACCTTTTCCCCCTGCGCTGGAGCAACGCCTATTTCAGCTCCAACCGGGACCATGTGCTGCTGGGCTTAAACCCCGTGCAGAACCTGTACGACACAGCCAGGAGCATGAGGGTTGTCCGGCCCAATGAAGCCGCCGTGCGCGCCGCGTATGACGGCATGGCCGCCTGGCTTGGCGTGGACAACCCGGACAAGGGGCGCCTCAATTTCTGGCGCACGGTGAAGGCGGAAAAGCCGGAGCAGCCCTGGAACGTAGTCATCATCATCATGGAATCCCTTTCCTGGCCCATGACGTCCATGGCGCCGGGGCAGGACGACCCAACGCCTGTTGTGCGCAGACTGGCGGCAGACGGCCTGTATTTCTCAAACTTTTACGCCCCTGCCCGCACAACGGCCCGCGCGGTCTTCACCACCATGACGGGCATTCCCGATGTGAACAGGGAAGGCGGCACCACCTCGCGCAACCCCGTGCTTGTGAGCCAGTACCTGCCCATCAGCGATTTCACGGGCTATGCCAAGTTCTACATGATTGGCGGCAGCGCCAGCTGGGCGAATATCCGGGGCGTGCTGAACCACAACGTCCCTGACCTCACGCTGCTGGAAGAAAGCGACTGGAAGTCGCCCAATGTGGATGTGTGGGGCATTTCAGACCTCGATTTGTTCCGCGAATCCGTTGGACGGCTGGGCACGGCGGCCTCGCCCTTTGTAGCAGTCATTCAGACGGCGGGCTTTCACAGACCCTACACCATCCCTTCTGACAATGCCGGCTTTACGCCCAAAACGCCTTCCCAGGCTGCCCTGGCCAATTACGGCTTTTCCGGCGCAGAAGAATACAACTCCCTGCGCTTTTCTGACCACGCGCTGGGCGAATTTTTCCGCCTGGCAAAGAAGCAGCCGTGGTTTTCGCGCACGGTTTTCGCCATCATGGGCGATC
>JAGADT010000113.1 GCA_017613475.1 Desulfovibrionaceae bacterium
AGCCAGCGCGTCCATGAGCTCTTCCAGCGGCCAGCGCGCGGCCTTGGGCATGATGCGCGCCCTCAGCTCCTGATTGGGCGCGTGCAGGGAAACGGCCAGGAAAGCCAGGCCGCTCTCGCCCAGCTCCCGCAGCCCCTTTTCTATGCCACAGGTTGAAACGGTGATGCGCCGGGCGGAAAAATCCAGTCCCTTTTCGTGGTGCATGATGGAAAGTGCCCTCGTGACCTCCCTCAGGTTCAGGAGCGGCTCACCCATGCCCATGAAAACAACATTACGCAGGATGGGATGGTCCGGCCTGTCGTCCCCAAGGCGGCGGCGCGCCAGCAAAACCTGGGAAAGGATTTCCCCGGCGCTCATGTTGCGGATAAAGCCCATGCCGCCTGTGCTGCAGAACGTGCAGCCCATGGCGCAGCCAACCTGCGAGGACACGCACTGCGCCATGCGGATATTGCCATCCTGCGCCTCGCTGGGGATGATGACGGTTTCCACCATGGCCCCGTCTTCAAGGCGGAGCAGGAGCTTTTCTGTGCCGTCTGCAGCCCGCTGCACATCGGCGACTTCAGGAAGGCGGCACTCCGCCGCTTCCTTAAGCTTTGCGCGGGCAGCTTTGGAAAGGTTGGTCATCGCGTCAAAATCAACGATGTTTTTCTGCCAGATCCATTGCCAGATCTGCAGTGCGCGAAAGCGCGGCTCGCCAAGTTCCGCCATGAAGGCTTCAAGCTCCGGCCAGGTAAGATCAAGCAGATTGGTCATGACGCATCCTGAGAATGAGAAGCACGCCGCGTAACACGGCGTGCTTCAGCAAAAAAGGTTCGGCAGGCTAAGCCTACTTCTTTGTATAGCGCTTCACAAACTCTACGGCGCTTTCGGTATTGGAGATGAGCCCGGCAATCTGCGCCTTCAGCAAGGCGTCGCGGATATTGCCGACTTCCGGTCCCGGAGGCAGCTTGGTGTACTCCATGATTTCATTGCCGTTCAAAAGCGGCTCAAGCATCAGCGCAGAGGTTTCCGTGCGGTCCAGGTACTTCTGGTTGTGATTGAAAGAGGTGTAGCTGCCGTCGCGGGCCTTGATGTCGGCGCGGCAGATCTCTATCAGCCGTTCGGTTTCAGGCATGGACTTGAAGCGGCGCAGCCCGCGGTCAGTCAGCATGAAATGGAACATCATATGGTTGCGCACCAGATGGCAGATGAGGTCAATATCTTCAGGCTCAAAATGCAGGCGGCGGAGGATCTTGCGCGTGACCGCGGCGCCCACCCTGTGGTGCTGGTAAAAGGTCCAGCGGCCCGCGAAGCGCTCGGCCGTGTACAGCTTGCCGATGTCGTGGAACATGGCGGCCAGCACGCCGTACCAGTCCATGGGCAGGGAGCCTTCGGGGTAATAGCGCATGCAGGCGATGGTATGGTCAAAAACGTTCTCCAGCTCATCGCTCTCGTCATTGCGTTCCTGCATGACGCAGGAAAGGGCCGCCACTTCCGGCATGATGCCGTGAAGCAGGTGCGCGTCAAAAAGCAGCTGCACAAACTTCCACATGGATTCCGCGGCAACATGCCTCCATTCTTCCATAATGGAGATGGCCGGCACGTAATCAAGAATGCGGTTGGCCGCCTGGACAATGGCTATCCACGTCTGCGGGGCAATGGGCAGATCAAGGTTGGCCGCATGGCGCAGCGCGCGGATGGCAAGGAGGTAGTCGTGGGACAGCGTGTTTGCGGGGATGCCCAGCAGGCGGACCTGCCCGCAGTCAAAATCCTCAAAGCAGGAATCCGGCTTGTCCAGCTGGGGCATGCGGAACTTGTGAGCCTGGCCAAGCTCATTCAGCAGGCGCAGCATCCGCGGCGTCATGGAGCGCAGGGCGCGCTCAGGATGGGAGGCGTTCTCTACGTCTGTGGGGTAAAAATGCAGGGTGATGCCGTTTTCCTCCAGCATCGCCATCGATTCATCTTCGCGTCCTGGCTGGATGGAAGGAACCAGCTTGGCCAGCACTTCCGCATCGCAGGCGCAGGCAATATCCACATCCAGCCTGCCGGTTTTCTCGCAGAGGAGCATCTGAAGCTGGGCATTGATGGGGTAGGCGTCATAGCCGTTGCGCATCAGGGCCTTGCAGATGGTAATGCCGGTTTTTATACCGGGCTCGCTGAACACATTCTTAGGCATGGCAATCTCCTGTCTGGTTTGACGCAGCGTCGATCAATCCTCAAGGAATTTCTGGTTTTGCAGAAGGACTTTCGCCTTGGCACGCAGCGACTCGCAAAACGCCTCAAAAAGATAGGCACGGCGGCTTTCCTGCGCCCTGCTCATCATCATTTCACGGACCTTATCCCACGCGCCGTCTTCAGCGGGAACGCTCTTCAGCACGCGGGCTATGACAGCGCCCTTTTCCACGGGGTAGGCAGCAGGGAGCCATTCTCCCGGGGCAGTTGAAAAGGCCGCGCGGCCAAGTTCGGCATTGGCGCCGAGCCCGGCAAGGCTCCCTGAGCGGTCAATGGGATCTGATTTCTTTGCTTTGCCCGCAAGCCTGGAGGGCAGCGCGCCGTCCTTGATTTCGGAACGGGCGGCCGTGGCGGCGTCAAGTGCGCGCTTAGCGCGTGTTTCCGCCGCAAGCCCCTTGCTGATTTCCGCTTTCACCTCTTCAAAAGACTTGACGCGCTCCGGCGTGGATTCTTTAACACGGGCCAGGACATAGCCTTTCTTGGTAACAAAAGGCGTTTCGTTAACAGCGCCGGGCTTGGTCTTAAGGAGGGCCGCGGCCTCCTCCGGCTTAATGTCCAAAGCCGCTGCCAGTTCAGAAGCCTTCATGGAACCTGTGTTAGCCGGCGTCAGCTTAAACGGCTCTCCGGCGGCTTCCAGCGATTTCCCGCCCATAACGGCAAGGAGAATCTGATCCAGCACGTCCTGGAGCCTGCCTGCCGCCTGCTCCGTGCCGATCTGCCGGCGGATCGTTTCCTTCACCTCGTTCAGGGGGCGCGTGCCGGCAGGCCTGCGGCCTTCCACCAAAATAAGATGATAGCCGTAGGCTGTCTTAACCGGCTCAGAAATCTCCCCTTCCTTCAGGGCAAAGGCGCTTTCTTCAAATTCAGGCACCATCTGGCCGCGGGTGAACCAGCCCAGATCGCCACCATTCTCAGCGGAAATCTTATCGTCAGAAGATTTTTTGGCCGCTTCGGCAAAGGAGGCCTTCTTTTTCAAAAGGCTGCCGCGGAGTTCCTGGAGTCTGGCAAGCGCCGCCTTGCCCGCCTCAGCGTCCTCCGCAGGCACCTTGATCAGGATATGGCGGGCATGAACCTGTTCAGGAATGGCAAAGCGGTCCTTATTCTTCTCGTAGAAGGCGGCCACGGCGGCATCATCCGGCATACTGGAGGCTGCAAGGCTTTCCGCACCAATGAGCAGATAATCCACATCGGCGGAGGCAGGCACCTTGAAGGCATCCTGATGGGCCTCGTACCAGGCCCTGACATCTTCTTCCTTCGGGGTGTCGCCGGCAGCGTAATCGGACGCGGGGAACAGCACATACTCCAGCGCCCGCCGCTCGGTCTGAAAATCAAAAAGGCTCCTGACTTCCTCTTCGGCTACGGTCGCGCCGGCCGTGACAATGCGGCTCAGCTTCTCTATCAGCAAATCCTGCCTGAGCCCCTCTTCAAACGTGCCAGGCGTTTCCTGCCCCGTGGCAAGCACCCGCTTGTAAACCTCAGGGTCAAACACGCCGTCCTGATTGCGGAAATACGGCAGCGATTCAATAGCCTTGCGCAGCTCTACCGGCGTCACTGCAATGCCAAGGCGCTTTGCCTCCTGGGAAAGGAGCTTCCTCATAATCAGCTGCTGGGCGGCGCGGTACCTGATTTTAAAGGGCTTTAAGTCCTCTTCGGTCATGCCGGGGCGGCTCTGCTGGATCTGCCTTGTCAGATGGGAAGCGGACCTGAGGATTTCCTGAGCGGAAATAGGCTCGCCATTGACAGTGATAATGTCAGAGGAAGGGCTGCTCATAAAGCTGCCCACGCCCCAGAAAACAAACACAATAATAATGACTGCAAAAATTATCTTGACCCCGAGGGATTGGGCATTGGAACGGATGGCGTCCAGCATGATGGCTCCAGTGAGTAAATAATGACGTTTCGGGCGCTAAGGTGCCCCGCTGCGCGATCTACGCGCCCCGATGCGGAAACCCCTCCTGCAGGCCGCCCAAAAAACAGCCGCACCAGCAAATGCTCTGTCCTGCGGGCGCTTCCCCCGTTCAGCCAGGCAAACAAAAAAGGAAGCTTCCGCGCCTCATTCCTGACCGCAGGACAACGCCGCCAAAATACACAGAGTCCCCAGGCAAAGCAAGCTTTGAAGCATGGAAAAAGTCAAACTCAGGTGTTGTCATGCGCACTGTCTTACGGTAAAACGCCGTATGCAGAAAATCCTTCTGCCATTGGAGGATACACTGCCTGAAGGCAAAAAAGAAGGAGAAAAGGCAAAAAAATGAGCGAACGCATCGGCATTATCGCCGGAAGCGGCCAGTTTCCCCGCCTTGTGGCGAAAGGAGCGCATGAAGCAGGATGCTCCGTCGCCGTATGCGGGCTGCATGGCAACGCCGACCCCGGCCTTGAGCATGAGGCTGACGGCTTCCTGATGGTCCACCTCGGCCAGCTTGGCAGGATGATCGACTTTTTCAGGGAGCAGGGCGTCACCAGGCTGTGCATGGCCGGCGCCGTATCCAAGCCCAGGGCGCTGGACTTCCGCCCTGACGTGCGGGCCATGCGCCTGCTTTTCAGCCTCCGCAAGAACAAGGGTGATGACGCGCTGCTGAGGGTCATCATCGGAGCCTTTGAACACGAGGGGCTGCAGGTCCTCAGCGCGGCCGACCTTGTGCCGGAACTGCGCTGCCCCGCAGGGGTGCTGGGCAAAACCAGGCCCACGGAAGCCATCCGCGAGGCCATCGCCTACGGCTGGCCCAAGCTGACCCTCACGGGACGCCTCGACATAGGGCAGTGCATGGTTGTGCGCGAAGCCATGGTCATGGCTGTGGAATGCCTTGAAGGCACAGACGCCACGCTCCGCAGGGGGGCAGAACTTGGCGGCGCGGGCTGCGTTGCCCTCAAAATGGCCAAGCCCGGCCAGGAAGAACGGGTTGACCTGCCCTCTGTCGGGCTCCAGACCATCCGCATCCTGACAGAGCAGCGCTACGCCGCCCTGGTTCTTGAAGCCGGCAAGACCCTTTTCTTTGACAGGGAGGAAGCCGTGCGCCTTGCCGATAAAAACGGCCTGTGCCTGATAGCACTGAGCCAGGAGGAAGCGGCTGGCCTGGCCGCAGAAAACGGGCGCCAGGACAGCTTGACTTTCTGAGCAAACGCATAAAGCCTGGACCTGCCCCACATAATGCGCCGTGTGCAGGGAACATGCGCAAAACCGCTCCTGCAAGATGCGGGGCAAGGAGGGAAACGGATGACAAACAAAGCCAACAAGGCGCCTTCTTCATCCAGACCTGATCTCCTGGTCTGGATAACCATGATGTACCTGACCGTTTGCGAAATCGGCCTGCTCTACGCGCCGCAGCCCCTGCTCAATGTCATCAGCCAGGATTTTGGAACCGATAAGGCAACAACCGCGCTGGCCGTCAGCACAGGGCTTTTCCCCCTGGCCATTGCCCCCCTGTTCTACGGCCCCCTGGTCAGCAGGGCAACCGCGCGGCAGCTCCTCACCGGCATCCTCCTCCTGGTGGCCGCAACAGGCGCAGGCCTGTACTTTGCCCCATCCTTCAACGTGCTTCTTGGCTGGCGCGTGGTGCAGGGGATGCTGGCGCCGGCCATGATGACGGCCATCATGACCTACATTTCCCGCCAGTTTCACGGCAGCGACCTCCAGCGGGCGCTGGC
>JAGADT010000012.1 GCA_017613475.1 Desulfovibrionaceae bacterium
CCAATGTGAAGCTTGCGCTTTCGCTGAAAGCTGGCTCCACGCTCAAGGTCAGGGGCACGGCTGGCGCGGACACGCTCAAGGGCACCGGGAACAGCGACGTGTTCTACGGCGGCAAGGGCAACGACGTGCTTGCCGGCGTGCACGGGCGCGACGTAGCGGTGTACGCCAAGTCTTCGTGGGGTCAGGATGTCATCAAGACCACAAAGGGCACCATGACGCTGCTCTTTGCGGGAGTGAAGGCGTCCGATATTACGAAGACGAAGAGCGGCACAAGCCTTGTGATTACCCGCAAGTCGGACACCAGCCAAAAGATCACGGTCCAGGGCTGGAACGACGCAACGCACAACCTTGTGTTTACTGATACGTTGACGCAGTTCACCAAGTACGTAAACGCGGCTTCGCCCACCATGGCGCAGATCAAGGCCGCCAGGACGGAAGTCTGGGCGAAGGCCGGATTAGCGGCCAAGGCGTAAAGGCTAAGGTCTCTGGCTTAGGCGCAACAGATACAGCAGAAAATAAGAAAGGGAGCTGAACATGCGGCAATGCTGTTCAGCTCCCTTTTTTTGCGTCCTCTTTCGGAGATCAGCTTTTCCTGATGGCTTTTTTGTATCGCCGCTCAGCCAGCGGCTTTATGCACAGGATGATAAAAACGGCTTGCCGCCTGGGCAAAGGCGGGGCTGGCGGCTAGCGCCTAAAGCTTAGAAAAGAAGGATAATAAAAGGGACATTGTCCCCCCCTTAGCAGTCGCCTTCAGGGCCGCCAGGCATGGAATGCCCCTTAAACATGAAGATGATGAAGAGGAGCGCCGCAAGACCAATCCCGGCGTAGGTGGAGATATTCATATCCAGGCCAAGGCCGATTTTGGCGTTGCAGATGAAGGACGTGACCACAACGGTCATGAAAATGGCCGGCAGGGTCGTGATCCAGTGGCAGCGCCCGCGGCGGGCAAGGTACACGGAGCAGGCCCACAGCGCCACGCAGGCCATGGTCTGGTTGGCCCAGCCGAAGTAGCGCCAGATGACGTTGAAATCCACAAGCGTCAGCGCAATGCCCACGGCAAAGAGCGGGATGGCCAGCATGATGCGGTTCCTGACGGGGTGCTGATCGAGCTTGAAGGTATCCGCCAGGAGCATGCGCGCGCTGCGGAAGGCCGTGTCGCCGGTGGAAACAGGCAGGATGACAACGCCCAGCACGGCCAGGATGCCGCCGAACTTGCCCAGGAGCTCAATGGAGATGTTCTTGACAACAACAGGCGCGGGACCGGCAGCGGCCAGGGCTTCGGGCGACTGGTAGAAGGAAAGCCCGAGCGTGACCCAGATCAGGCCGATGATGCCTTCCGCAATCATGGAGCCGTAGAAGATGTGGCGGCCATGCTTCTCGTTGCTCATGCAGCGGGCCATCATGGGCGACTGCGTGGCATGGAAGCCGCTGATGGCGCCGCAGGCGATGACGATGAAGAGCCCGGGCCAGATGGGCAGGCCCTTGGGATGCGTGCTGGCAAGGAACTTGGCGGGTTCAATGCCCGGCAGGATGTCGTAGCCCTGGAACAGCAGCGCCCCAACGAGGCCAACAGCCATAAAGAGCAGCAGCGCCGCAAAGAAGGGGTAGATACGGCCGATGATGACGTCAATGGGCAGGATGGTGGCGCAGATGTAGTACACAAAGATGACGGCGGACCAGAACAGCAGGGAATACGGGGTCATGCTGGCAAGGATGGCCGCGGGCCCGGTGACGAAAACAGCGCCCACAAGGATGAGGAAGAGCACGGTATAGCCTTCCATGAACTTGCGCACGCCGCTTCCCAGGTTGCGCCCGATGACTTCGGGGTAGGAGGCCCCGCCGTAGCGCAGGGAAATCATGCCGGAAACATAGTCATGCACGGCGCCGGCAAAAATGCAGCCAAACACCACCCACAGCAGCGCCGCAGGTCCGTACAGCGCGCCGACAATGGGGCCGAAGACCGGGCCAAGCCCGGCGATGTTCAAAAGCTGGATGAAAAAGATCTTCCAGCCCGGCAGCTTGACGTAGTCCATGCCGTCGGCCTTGCTCTGCACGGGCGTGGGCCTGTGCGCATCAGCGCCGAACACCCGCTCCGCCAGCGCGCCGTAAATGGCGTAGCCGGCAATGAGCAGGACGACGCAGCCCAAGAAATACCAGAGGCCATTCATAGTGTTGTCCTTACTGAAAGCAGTTACTATTGGGTCCGGAACATCCGGATGCCTGCATGATGCAAGAAAGGGCATCCCTCATGAGCAGGGATGCCCTGTAAATGGCAGCAGCCCGCAAGCTAGACGAGGCGGGCGACATTGGCCATGCGTTCGCCGGGGAGGAGCTTGACAGGCGGAATGTCAATCAGCGTATACGAACTAACGCAGCCCTCGGCCTTCATGCGCACGGCAGCGCGGGCACAGGAAACCAGGACCTGGGCCGTCAGCGCGGGGTTGTTGATGCGCATGTCAAAGGTGAGGTGCTGGTTGGAGGTCAGCCCGGAAGCGCCGACACGTTCCAGCAGGACGCCGTGGGAGGCATCGGCCACAAAGGGCATTTCCTCTTTGGAAACCTGGCGGACTTCCAGGGGATCGGAGGCAAAGTAGGGGTCGGCCTTGATGGCGGCCTTCACCGTGTCAAGCGAGGCGCCCTCTTCAAGCACCACGTACACGAGGCGGGAGTGGCGCCCTCCTCCCAGGGGGATGGTGATGGAGGTTGCGTCGGCTACGCCCGGGATGGCGCGCGCGGCAACGGAATGCCCCATGGAGCGGCCGCGGCCGAAATTGGTGAAGGAGGTGCCTGAAGGCACCATGGCTTCAAACAGAGCGCGGACAACGGAGTCCGTGCCGGGGTCCCAGCCGGCGGCGGTGATGGCAACGGCATTGCCTGCCTTGGCGGCTTCATCCAGCGTGCCCACAACTTCTGTCATGCGGGTGTGGATGTCAAAGCTGTCCACTGTGCAGAAGCCTTCCTTCAAAAACGCGGAAGCGGTTGAAGGCACCTGCCTGGAGGGCGAGCAGACAATAACGGCATCCGGCCGTCCTGAGGCGGCCACGAGGTCGGCCATGGAAGCGAAGTCGGGTATGCCGCGCAGGGCAAGCGGGGATTTCCCGAGGGATTCCCTGCGCCTGATAACGCCAAGGCAGCGGCAGTCCGGAGCGCTTTCGACAGCTTCCAGGGTATACTGCCCGATATTTCCAAGTCCGCAGACGGCAACAGAAAAGGCCATTGTTTTGCTCCTTTTTTCAGCAAGATGGAATGGCTCAAGGTATGCGCTTTTTTTTTGCTATGCAAGAGCCTGAATTGGCCTTTTCCTGCAAACCCTGATGCAGCCCCCAGGGCTTTTGTGATGTTTCCCGCGGAATGCAGCCTGACAGCATTCATGCCGGACCGTCTTATGGAAACATCCACAGATGCCGTCCGCCTTAGGATGCCGCGCCTTGCTTATGGTGTGCTCCATTCCATTAACGCCCAAACAGCATTCATGATCATGGTCTTTTACGCCCGCCGCATGGTCCGCTTTGCTGCCAGGCCCGCCGCCCGGGATTGCAAGAACCTTATGCACCATGTAAAACAAAGGCAGGAAAGTGCATGGAATGCCGCTTCACCGGCGGCGTTGGGAAAACATGCCTGCCCCGTGCTTTTGGCAGGCAAAGCAGATCCGGCAGGTCAACAGGAGGTGACAAATGAAACTTGCAGCCTTTATTTACAATGGAAAGGAAAGGGTCGGCATCGTTGATGGCGCAGACGTATTCCCCCTCCCGGGATTCTCATCAATGGAGGAACTTATCCGCGCCGGATTCCCCGAAGAGCGCACGGAAGCGGGCATCCCGCTGAAAAACGTGAAGCTCCTTTCCCCCATCCCCCGGCCGTCCCAGGATATCATCTGCCTTGGAATGAACTTTGCCGACCATACCAAGGAGTCGGCGAGGTTCCATCCGGAAATCGTGCGTGAAGACCATGCCGTCTATTTTTCCAAGCACGCCAATGAGACGGTTCCTGACGGCGGCATTGTAGACAGCCACCCGGATGTGACGAGCCAGCTGGATTATGAGGCGGAGGTGGCCATTATCCTTGGCAGGGATGCGTACCGGGTGAAAAAGGAGGATGCCCGGGACTACGTGTTTGGCTACACCATCCTCAATGACATTTCCGCGCGGGATGTCCAGAAGCGGCATAAGCAGTTTTTCCTTGGGAAAAGCCTGGATGGCTTCACGCCCCTGGGCCCCTGGATCGTCACGGCCGATGAGTTCCCGTATCCTCCGGAAATCGGCATCCGCTGCACGGTCAATGGGGAGCTCAGGCAGAACGGCAGCACCTCGAGCTGGATATACGGCATAGGCGATGTCATTGAAGACCTCTCCGCGGCGATGACACTGAAGGCCGGAACAATCATCTCCATGGGCACGCCTGCCGGCGTGGGCATGGGCTTCCAGCCGCCCAAATACCTGAAAAAAGGCGATGTGGTGGTCTGCGAAGCGGATGGCATCGGCACGCTGACGAACACGATAGGGTAAATGCTTCATCCTGTGACAGGAGGAAAATTACCATGATGACGTTGAAAAAATCCCTTTCCCTGCTTACGCTCTGCCTTTTTGCCCTGGCTCTGCCCTTAGGGAACGCGCTTGGCGCCAGCTTTGCGGAAACAAAGGCCCTTGCCGAACGGGGCAATGCTGATGCCCAGTATAACCTGGGTATCATGTACGCGGAAGGCAAGGGAGATGTCCCGCACA
>JAGADT010000114.1 GCA_017613475.1 Desulfovibrionaceae bacterium
CAGAAAAACACATTCCCATGCCAGGACTTCCCTAACCTTTGGCCGGGAAGGCCTAAATACGCGGCTTATGCTTTGGGGGCATGGCCCGAAGCCTCATGCGTATGGTCCAGGACCGTGACCGAATCGCCCAGGCGGCTCCTGATGCAGCCCAGGATTTTTTCCCTGTGCGGGCAGGGAAAATCCATCGGCAGACCCAGGGTGATGCAGGAAGCCAGGGCAATGGCTTCCGCGCCTGCCTTAACAAGGATGCCCGCGCGTGAGACCGCGTTCTTCCCCGGGCATCCACCGCACGACACCAATCCCACGACTTCGCATGGGCCCAAGGCCTCAAAGGCGCCCTTGCCTTCCGCAGCGCAGCGGAGGTCTTTTGTTCCAGCGCAGAGATGTTCCGTTTGCTGGCAGCGGATAATGCCGACTTTCATTGTTCCATCCTCCCACGCGTTTTTATCGCCTGCGTCAACGCAGCCCGTACTGATACTTGACCTGCAGGGTCACGGGAATCTTTTCATCCCCGATGATCCTGGGGCGCTTGACAACGCCGCTGGCCGCCCGCACCGCCGCCAGCGCGGCAACATCCAGGCGGCTGTCCCCGGAGCTGGACGTAAGGACAGGTTCTGAAAAACGGTTGTCCGCCCCGATCATGAAGCTGCATACGGCTACGCCGATCAAATCTTCCCCGCCCTGGATGAAACGCCGCGCGTGAATGGCGTCATCCACATCCTGGAGGTAGCGCAGGTAGGCCCGGCGCTTCATATCGGCCAGGCGCGCTTCCTCCTGGGCGGCTTCAGACGGGGAGCTCACGCCAAAGCCCTGCCGGGATTTGCCCATGGCTGCCGGCGATTCCATATCCAGGCTGATGGTCGCCTCAACATGCAGCGGCTTTTCCTGCATGTGCCACGGGCCCACAAAGAGCAGGAAATGCGCGAAAAGCGATAAGGCAATGCCTGTGCGCAGGCGTTCTCCATCGGTCATGGCCGGACCCCATCCGCCTTTGGCTGGGAGGTGGCGATATGCAGCTTTTCGCCCCCCTGGAGGCGCACCTCATCCACAAGGAAAATCAGCGCTTCCACGGGCGCGCGGGGCGATGCCTTGAGCACAAGCTGGCCAGGCCTTGTGCGGAAGCCGCGCACAATATCATGAATGCGGGCGCGCACCCCTTCCCGCGGGGTTTCAACGCCATCCACGATGAACGTGCCGTCTTCCAGCAGCCTGAGTTCCGTAACCCTGCCGGACAAGGCCTGGCTGCTCTGGGCCGGGGGCAGGTCAATATCCATCCCGCGCACGGCAAAGGCCGAAGCGAGAATGAAGAACAAAAGGAGGATGAACACCACGTCGATGAGCGGCGTCAGGTCCGGCTCATCATCCGCCGCGTCCCCGGCCCTGCGGAAATCAAGCATCGGAGCCCTCCCCCTTCTTGCCTGCTGCAAGCATGAGCGCGGCATTGCCGGCATCGGCCAGCGCCGCGCCAATGCGGCGGACCCTGCCGCGGATAAGGCCAAGGCAAAGCAAAATGGGGATGGCAATCACCAGGCCCGTGGCGGTTGTCAGCAGGGCCTGCCAAATGCCGTCGGCCAGCATGGACATATCCACGCCGGACTTGGCAGACGCGATGCGGGAAAAAGTTGCAATCATGCCGACAACAGTTCCAAGAAGCCCCAGGAGGGGCGCCAGGCGCGCCAAAAGCCCCAGGAAAGGCAGGCGCGCTTCCAGCCGGCGCAGGACCTGCTCCCCTTCCATCTTAAGCGCGGCCTCGCGGTGGGGGTGCGCTCCATCCGCCAGCACAGCGGCAAAAGGCTTCAGGAGCGGCACGGCAGACATCGTTTTCGCCAGGGGACGGAGATCCCCCTCACGCACAGCGTCCCGCAGCAGCGAGTCAAAAGCCCTGCCGGGAAACGGGCAGGAAAAAAGAAGCAGGAAACGCTCCACGATCAGCGCCAGCGCCACTATGGAAATCGCCAGCAGGGGCCACATGATCAAACCGCCCTGCGCCATCAGCTCCATGACCCAACTTCCTTCCCCTGCCTCAGCAGGGTGCTTTTTTTAAGCCGCAGACGGCATGATTAAAAACCCGATCAAAGCTGAACAGGCTGAAGCGAGCGCCCGATAAAAACCATGTACGGCTCATCATCCGATTTTTCAGGGGCCGGCTCAAAACTCAGACGCCCCGCCGCAAACTGCGCCACAGCGGGATAGGGTCCGCCGCCCTGCTCCCCATCATCCAGGAGGATGATGCCCTTGGCCCGCACCAGCCCTTCCCCTGCCTGGCGGATCAAGGCTTCAACGCCCTGCGGGGTGAGCGGCTTTGGCACGGCGATGGTATAGGAGGCATAGCCCTCGTCGGCGTGCGTCTGCGCGTTCAGGGCGCGGAGAGCCGGCCTGTGCGAAGGCAGCGGGTTTCCGTAGGGGTGCGCATCCAAAAAGGCATCCAGTTCGGCATAGGGAACCTGCCCGAAACGGGCGCGCAGGACAAGCGCCCTGGGGTTGAGGCGCGCAATGCGCTTTTCCAGCGCATCCAGCTCAGCAGGCGTTACGGCATCGGCCTTGTTGAGGATAAGCACGTCGGCTTTTTCAATCTGCGTCCGGCGCACGCCCGCTTCTTCCGGCGCAGCCCCGGCGTGGCGGATAAGGTCCAGGCTGTCCGCAACGGTAATCACCAGGCCAGCCGTGACCAGATCCCGCAGCTTGGCCAGCGCTTCATACACGTTTTCGGGGTTGGCCAGGCCTGTTGTTTCCAGGATAAGGCTTTCCGCCGGCACATCGGCAAGCAGGCGCTCGATGCCAGGGCGCAGGCTGTCTGCCAAAGAGCAGCACACGCAGCCGTCATCCAGCGCCTCCACTTTCGTTTCAGAACCCAGCAGCGCGGCATCCAGCGCCACCTTGCCAAATTCGTTCTGGATGACGCCGGTATAGCGCTCGCGCCCGTTCAGGTAATCCAGCCAGCCGCGCAGGAAGGTTGTTTTCCCCGAGCCAAGGAAGCCTGTAAGGATATGCAGGACAGGGCGACCCGTGTTTTCCAGAAGCTGCGGCATGCGCCTGAAAGGCAGCTTTGCTGCCACATGCAGCTGATATGGAACAGATGGAAGGGAGGACGACTCTCCAAACACGGCTGAAAAGCGGATGACGGACTCGGGATGCTGATCATCCCGCATGAGCCGCCCGCCGCCATAGGCAAAGCCAGGCTCGCTGCCTGAGCCGGCAGAGAGCTTCGGCGCCTCGCCCAGCTGGTCATGAAGCGTGGCAATAAGCGCGCTGAAAAAAGGCATTGCCAGCCTGTACTGCGGCACGTCCGTTTCCTGCCCGCCAGGCTCAATCAGCCATTCTCCGGAAGGTGCCGCAACGCCATCCGCCGCAATCACCCGCCGCCTGGCCGCGCAGTGCAGCACAAGGCGCAGAGCGCTGCCATCCAGCGCGGCATCAAGGGTCATCTGGGCAATCAAAAAGGGAAAGGCCCATTCAGGGCGCCTGGCGAATTCGCGCACGCCTTCTTCATAGCCATCTTCGAGGGCGATGCGCAGCGCTTCAAGGGGAAAGCGGTCCAGCAAGGGATCATCAGGAGAAACGGGAAAGGCAAAAAGCGAAAAGCCGCCCCTCAGGCAGCCTGCCTCTGCCCGCTCGCCATCAAAGCGCAGGCCGTAAACAAGGTTATCCGGCTTCGCAATGCGGCAGGTCCAGGCGGGAACAGCCGCGGCGCTGGGGCGCACGCCGCGCCAGCCAAGGCCGCGGGCGCGGGGCCTTTCAAAATACGCGGCCGTCAGCACGGAGCCAAGCAGGCTTGCGCTGTCGGTTCCATTATCCGGAGAAAGGGGCCTGGGGAGGATGGAGTGGAGGTTCATCTGCACGTCCCTGGAAAAAAGCTGGCAAGCCCGGCGTGGGGGATGCAGGTCCCTGCGGGCAGGTTCCTGCGGCGGGCCATTCCGCAGCGCGGGTGCAGGCTGCAAAGGCAGGAAAGCCGCCATGGGAAAAGCGGCAGGCGCCCCCGCAGCCCCGGAACGGAAGCAGGGCTGCGGAGGCTTTTACAGGATGAGGCTAGGCAGAGAAATCGATCTTATCGCCGTTGCCAAGGTAGTTGGGCGTCTTGGAGCGGAAGCGCGCCGTGCCCTTGACCACGGGGTAGCCGGCATCAACAAACTTCTGCGCGGTGATCAGACCGGTGCAGTGGTTGCAGCCAACCTTCTTGAGGTCCCACTTCTTGAGGCCGATGACAAGGTCATCGTACTTGGGATCCCAGTCGTCAAACGGGGAGATGTGCAGGCCGCCATACAGCCCGTAGAACTGGTCCTTTTCGTACTTGAGTTCCTTGTACGCGGTATCGGCGAACAGGATGATGCCCTGGTGGCAGCAGCCCGTGATGCTCACGAGGCCCACGTCCTTCACGTTGCAGTACAGGGACATTTCGCCGAAGACCTTGAAGATGATCGGGCATTCAAACATGTAGAGCGCAACGCCAGGCTGGATCTTGTGCAGGCCCTTCTTGACCTGCGTCCATTCGCCAACGTGCCCGGAATCCTTAATGTACTGCTTGCCCGGAGGATAGAAGGTGTTCGGGGTGTACACATGCACATTGGGGCCGTACTTGGCCACCACGGGAAAGGCCCAGTAGTGGTCCATGTGCTCATGCGTCTGGATGAAGCCATCGATCTGGCCGTCGGCAAGCATGCGGTCAATGCCCTCACGCTTAAAGCTCTCTTCCATCCAGTCATAGTTCCAGCCGCAGTCGAACAGGTAGCGGGAGATCTTGCCTTCCAGGTCCTCGACTTCCACGAGGCAGGAATAGCCGCCGGCGTTGTCGGCGTCTACGGAAAGCTCCTTGGCCACGGCCCAGGCTTCGTGCAGGTCGCCCTTCTTGATGTAGGGCTTCAGCTTGGCGATGGCTTCATCGTAGTTGCCCTTGCCAAGCCCCTTGCCGTTGCCGAAGGGCGCCCAGTTATAGGTGTACTGGTCAACCAGAAGGCCGCCCGCGCCGCTCACGTTCTTCATGAAAATGCTGTTGTCGAACCAGCTTGTTTCAGAAATGTTCGTCACGCGGACGGATTTGCAGACGCCGATGTCCTGCATGTTGCGCTTGATCTTGGGGAGCATATTGAAGCGCATGGGCGAATAGGAATACAATCCCATGGCTCCCAGCGTACCGACACCAACGCCGAGCGCCGCACCTTTTACGAAATCACGACGACTGAGAGACATACCGCCCTCCTTACTTCACAAGTGTAAACGTTGCGCTGCACCAAGGAAGCACCTTTACGATCAGGAAGTACACGACAACGCCGCCCACAATGCCCGCGAGCAGGCCGGGGACCATGCCGGCGTTGAACACGTGGTCTTCCACAAGATGGCGCCGCTCTTCCGCAAAGTCGGCCTCTGTCTTCATTTCCATCTTCCAGCCGGGCCAGTTATCCATGAACCAGTGGTTGATCAGCCAGATATCGATGAGCCAGATCATCGGGATCATCGGGAACTGCTGCGGATGGGAGAAGCCCTTCTGCGTGCCAAGCACAAAGTGGCCGTACTGGTAGTAGAGGCAGTAAACGAGCGTGCCGCCGATGATTACGAGGATCGTGCGGATGAGCACGTTCACAGGCGTGCTGAACTTGGTCGGCCAGTTGCCGCAGTAGAACTGGATGAACAGGGCAGGAACCAGGAAGAAAATAGCCGTTTCGCCAACGTGCAGCCAGCGCCAGTCAGGCGCCGCGTCACGGCGGTGACCGCGGATAGCCTCACCCCATACCAGCTCCTGCATGTACCAGAAGAAGAAGCACAGGGCCACGGAAATGGCGATGATGCCAAAGAAGAGCGCCGTGCGGCGGATCCACGGGGTCTTGATCACGGTAAAGGGATAGCGCTCCCAAATGCCTTCAACAAACCACACCACAACCGTACAGCACATGATCCACGCCACGTGGAAGTTGGCCGAAACGGTCTGTGCGAACTGTTCCCAGTACGGGGGGCAGATGGCGCAGAAATACTGCCAGGGGTAATAGAGGATGCCCATGTGGTTGTGCATGGTCATGAAGTAGATGATCATGCTCAGGCAGAAGGTGCCAAGCCAGATGGAGAAGCCGCGGGAGGGCTGTTTGGTGTTTTCCCACGGCACGCCTTCCAGGGCCACCACCCACGCGGGGGACAGCCAGGAGGCGATGACCGCAAACATCATGCAGGCCTGGGCCGAGTATTCCGTGGCATAGAATTCGGTGAGGCCGGGGAGCTTCTGAAGCTGCGCGGGATTGAAGTAGGCAAAGGCGAAGTTGCCCAGGATGCCCACAAAGAAGCCCTTGATGACGATGATCATGAGGGCTACGGACATCAGGGAAAGCACAAGGC
>JAGADT010000115.1 GCA_017613475.1 Desulfovibrionaceae bacterium
AATGCCCTCGTCAAAAGCAGCGTATACGGGAGAGAGCGCAGAACCGTAATCCACAAAGGCCAGCCAGCCGGCATTGCAATGGGTGAGCACTTCGACAGGGCGGCCGGGATGCGCTTCCGCGGCTCGGCGAAGCAAAGGAAGACCGTTCTGCCCGATGCGCCGGCAGCATTCCGCGTCTTCATCGGCAATGGCGCATGCCTCGATGAACGCCGCAGGCACCGCCTCACGCCTGCTGAGCCCGGCGATGCGCCTTTTCTGGCGTTCCAGCGCCCATTCCAGGTTGACCGCCGTAGGACGCGTGGCGCGGAGCAAGGCAAAGGCGTTTTCCATATGCCCCCGGAAACCCTGTTCCGGCGCCTGGATTGCGGCAAGCCAAACGCCATACGCCGCAGCCGCTCCGATGAGCCCCGCGCCGCGCACGAGCATGCCGCTGATGGCGTGGCAGGCTTCTTCCTGCGTGCGCAGGCACGCAATGCGGAAATCGTGCGGGAGCGCAGTCTGGTCGATGAGGAATACTTCACCCCGGAAAGGATCTCCCTCCGTCCATATAGTGCGGTAATGCTTTCCCCGGACAAGCATGGCGGCTACCGGACATGCAGTTCGAGGGCATTGCGGTTCACAGGCACCAGGGCGGACCTGCCAGGATTCTTCAGGTCGAAAACGAGCCTCGTCTTGTTTTCGTGCCGTCCCAGGCGCACGGACTGGATCAGGCGGTTGCTGGGAACCCTTGGGATCTGGATGCGCCACGTGCCGGAAAGGTCAAGGACGACGCGCTCGGGATCGTGGAGTTGGAAACAATGCCCGACCATGGGAGCGTTGCCCTGAAGCACAAGCTTGATGAGGCTTCCGTCCATAACGAACTGCGCCGAAGTGACCACGCGGTCAAACGACTGTGGTCTGGGCTCCTCGCGCTTTGGGACAAATGCGGACGCCTTTTGCGGCTGCGCTGCCGCGGCGGAAGAGGGAGGCAAAGGCTTGTCCCTGGTCGGCTCAACCACAGGAGGCAACGTCTTTGCGGCGGAAGATGTATCGGGCTTTTTGGCATCGGTTTCCCGGTCGCGTACAGTATCGCCTTTGGGCAGCTTGCGTTCAGGTTCCGAAGCAGCAGCGTACGTCGCCGGAGACAGGACCGGCTGCGCCGCACCGCCCGCAATTTGCAGGGAATCGACAGGGTTCGCTGCCGGGGCACCGGACGCTGTCTCGCCAAATGAAAACGGATGCACGGAGAGGACGGGAGCATTGGCTTTCGCTTCGTCAGCACGGGGGGAAGGCGCTGCGCTTGCAGAGTCGGCCGCTTCTTTTGCCCCGCTTGTGCGGGAAACGTCTTGTTCAGCCTGTGCGTCGCCTTCTTTCTCCTGTCTTGACGGGCTGCTCTCCGCCCTGCTTTCCATTGCTTCCAGCTTTTGCTGGACGCGGCGCTGCATTTCGCCGTATGTCACGGGAATGGCTGCGCCGGAAGGATCGGGAGCTGCGGCAGCACGCTGCGTTTCCGGGCGTGCTTTCTGTGCTTGCCTGCCCGGGGAAATCTTTCCGTGCACGTACGGAAGGGAGCGGGAATCGATCTTTCCTGAAGATTCATGATGCGCTGCAGGAGAAGCGGATATCGGCTTTTCCTGCAACACAAATACAGTGGCCACCGCCACGACAGTCAATGCCACGGCGCAGCCGAGATAGCGGAGAATACTGCTCATCAGCACCTCTTCTGATCAGTTCGCGCCGGATTCAAGAGCGCATGAGTAAGCCATACGCTTTTTCTGCAAAAAATGCAAAGGGCAGGCAAATGGATGGCGACATTCCTGCAAAAGACAGCCTCGGCAGGCGCTGACACATACTATTCTTCCGAGGTAGCATTAAATACAACCAATCAAATATGCCGAGGATATTTTTACTAGGGTGTGTGCTATACGTATAATCCTTGCGCAAGGTCCAGCATTGGAAAACGTGATGCTGAAGACATATTCTTCTCCAGTATCCTCAAAAAGACCAAGCCAGGGCAACATGGCGGCAAAGCTGACGAGGTGCATAAGGCAATACCAATATATATGGGACGACCTTTCTTTTCTCCCGCCAAAGCTCTGCATTGATCTGACCCTGACCTCACCACTTGTTCAGAGCACAAAGAAAAATAAAAGGAAACGCAAAGAACTGACAGCAAAAACCGTAAGTGATCCAGCGTATGACAGAGGCTTTGACACACCATGCGATAAGGCCATAGGCAAAAGAAAGAAACATGCCGTAAAGAATTGTGCTTTCGGGGATGAATCCTAATGAGTCATATACATAAGCTGAGGCAGGCAGTCCCACAACGCATGAAAGCGGGAACTTCCAGTCAAGGGCAAGCCCTATGAAAAACAGTACTACAAGAACAACCCCCATGACACACATCCCTTCTCAATGCTGTCATTTTCAAACATAATTCATTGCCCATCAACACGCAAGGAACGATGCAGGCTTGCCACAGCATCTTCCGCTCTGTTCTTGCCCTGTCCTGCCCTGCATGGGCTATGGACGGCAAAGGCGTTTTTGTGTACCTTGTTCCCATGCATGAATTTTCCCTCATGTCCAGCGTGCTGGAGATCGCGGCAGAAGAAATGAAGCGGCACGGCGCGTCCAGGCTCACCCTGCTGCGCCTGCGCTATGGTGAGCTCGACAACGTGCAGCCCGATTCCATGCGCATGGCTTTCGATGCCATGACGGGAGGCACTCCCAGCGAGGGCGCCCGCCTTGAGCTCGTCGAAGAGCCGCTGCTGCTGCGCTGCCCGATTTGCCAAAACGCCTTCCATCCGTCCCGCAGGGACGCGATGTTCGCCCCCTGCCCTTCCTGCGGGAACACAGCATCGTACAGCGTGGAAAAAGGAGAAGGCATCATCCTCGAGCACCTTGAGGCCGAGTGAAACTGTGTCAAACTTCCGGAGGAGCAACCATGGATATCCCTGTTGTGCGCAACGCGCTCGAAGCCAACGACAGAATAGCCGCCCGCCTGCGCGAACGATTCGCCCGGACCGGCGTGCTGGCGCTCAACCTCATCAGTTCGCCCGGATCGGGCAAGACATCGCTCCTTGAACATACGCTTTCAGACCTCGCCGGCGAATTCCGCATGGCCGTCATCGAAGGCGACCTGCAGACAGACAACGATGCGCGCCGCGTCGCATCATCCGGGGCGCAGGCCGTGCAGATCAACACGGACGGCGGATGCCATCTGGACAGCAGCATGGTCCTCGAAGCTCTGGAAGCCCTGGACACCAACGGTCTGGATATCCTGTTCATTGAAAACGTGGGCAACCTGGTCTGCCCCACGGAATTCGACTGCGGCGAGGACGCCAAGATAGCCCTGCTGAGCTGCGCCGAAGGGGATGACAAACCTCAGAAGTACCCCTACCTCTTCCATAAGTCCAAGGTCATGCTCCTCAACAAGATCGATCTGCTGCCCTATGTGGACTTCGATGTCCAAAAA
>JAGADT010000116.1 GCA_017613475.1 Desulfovibrionaceae bacterium
ACAGAATGTACGGACTGCCTGGCGAAAACGTCTTTGTACGCATGGCAGATATCGAGTCCGCCCCGGCCCCCAGGCTTATCTCCAGTCCGGCCTCCGGCGAAACCTCCGCGCTGGTTCCAGTGGATAAATTCCGAAAGCACGTTGACGCCTTCACTGCCGGACTTGTCCATCTCAAGGCCACGGGCGCCAATGTCCGCCTGCGCAAGGGACCCGGCGCCTCGCACGAGTTGGCAGGCAAGGTCAACGGCGGCTGGGACAGCGAACTTATCGCACTCAGAGAGTCGGTGTCCGGCGAGGGCAGGCAGTGGTACCATGTACTCTACCGACTGGAGCAGCAGGAAGAGACAGGCTACCTTCCGGAGGACGCCTGGATTTGCGCTGACTTTGTGAAAGCCTCCGGTCTGACACCCCTCGACAAGATGAAAATCGAGAACGAGCGATTCCGCGTCCTCCGCATTGCAGCAAAGGATTTGCCGGTCTTTTCCCTCAACGAGCCTCTTTCCCTAAGCCGGGATACCGGCGAGACCACGGGCGTTGTGACGGTGCCGGCCGGCACCCTGATGACACTCTTCACCATTCCCTTCACCCTATCTGACTCCGGGAACCAGCGCTTTGCCAACCTGTGGGAGCCGATTGACGACACCCGCATACGCTTGCTCGGCTACCTGCCTCTGGACGAATTGGAGGCGCGCTCGGGCTACGAAGGGGAACAATCTGTCCGCAAATGGATAGCCAAATACACAAGCTCCAGGTAAGCTGCGAATTTTTGGGGAATGACCGCGGCAGGCCCCCTGTCCCCCCAAAAAGACCTGATACGCAAAAGCCCCTCTTCACGAGGGGCTTTGACGTTACTCATGCGGCGTTGCTGCCGTCTGATTGCTGAAGCGAAATCAGCGCACGTGCTTAAGAATCTCCGGATCCATGTCCCAGGCGTGTTCCGCAGCCGGGAACTCCCCGCTTTTCACGGCGCGGCAGTAGGCGGCAAAGGCCTCGCTCATCAGGTTTCCGGCCTCAGCGAAATGGCGCACAAACTTCGGCGTGACATCGGAAAACATGCCCAGAAGGTCCTGACCCACCAACACCTGCCCATCGCAGCCGGCGCCGGCGCCGATGCCGATGACCGGGATTTTCAGCTCAGAAGAAATCTTTGCGGAGAGGGGCGCGGGCACGCATTCCAGCACCAGGGCAAAGGCGCCTGCCGCTTCCACAGCCCTTGCCGAATCCATGAGCTTCTGCGCGGTCTCCACGCTCTTGCCCTGCACGCGGTAGCCGCCCAGGGCATGGACAGACTGCGGGGTCAGGCCCAGATGCCCGACAACAGGAATGGAAGCCGCAACGATAGCCCTGATGTGCGGGCAGAAATCCTCGCCGCCCTCCAGCTTCACGCCATGGGCGCGGCCCTCTTTCATCAGGCGGCCGGCGTTGCGCACGGCATCCTCAACAGAAGCCTGGTACGACATAAAGGGCATATCCGCCACCACAAAGGCGTGCTCCGCCGCACAGGCCACGGGCCTGGTGTGGTGGATCATGTCTTCCATGGTCACCGAAAGCGTATCGGCGTAGCCAAGCATGACCATGCCCAGGGAGTCTCCCACAAGCAGCATTTCCACGCCCGCGGCATCCATGAGCTTGGCCATGGTATAATCGTAGGCGGTGATCATGGCGATGCGGTCGCCCTCCGCCTTCTGCCGGCGCAGGCTGACAACAGTATGCTTTTTCATTTCATCCCTCCTGTCAGGGGGAGGTGCGGAACGAAGCCGCCCCTCCGGCCAGAATGCTTCTTTACTTACTTATAATGTGCATAAAAAGCCAGCCTGT
Source organism: Desulfovibrionaceae bacterium (assembly GCA_017613475.1). Lineage (GTDB taxonomy): Bacteria > Desulfobacterota > Desulfovibrionia > Desulfovibrionales > Desulfovibrionaceae > Avidesulfovibrio. Next base: position 1,819 of record JAGADT010000116.1, read on the forward strand.
CAAACAAAGAAAAGGCGGGAACGGAAAAACCCGCGCCCGCCTTCCTGAAATGCTGCAAAAGGAAACTAGAACTTATAGCCCACGGTGAGGGCCGCCGTGTGCGTGATGCCGTGGTGGCTCCTGCCGGGCACAACGCCCGTGCCCGTCGTGGCGGCGGTATTGTAATCAAGCGCGCGGGCGCGGAGCATGGTGTAGGCCAAGTCGATGGTCCAGTTGTCCAAGATGAAGCCCACGCCGCAGGAGTAGCGGCTGCGGCCGTTGGTTTCAACCATGTAGTCGGCGTAGCGCTCGTTGATGGGGCTGGTTTCGTAGCTGTAACCTAAGCGCAGGGCCAGCCAGTCCAGGGGGAGGTATTCCACGCTGAGGTTGAAGAGCCAGGTATCCTTCCAGTTCTTGGGCACGTACATGTCGCCCGCGCCAAGCATTTTCTGCACGGGGTTGCTGAAATGCACGTTGAAGTTGCGGAAGCGGCTCCACACCGTGTACACCGTGCCGGCTTCAAAGCTCAGGTTGGGCAGGGGCTTGTACGCCACGCCGGCGGAAATCATGTCGGGCAGGCGCAGGTGGGCCTTGAGGCGGCCGCTCAAATCCATGCCCATAATCTTGCTGAAGAAGGTGGAGTCGCCGGAAACGCGGTGGTTGATAGCGCTGCGGTAGGCAAGGCCTGCGGACCATTGATCGTTGAACTTGTAGTGAGCGGCGGCGTTAAAGCCCACGCCCAGATCGTTCCGGCCAGTCATTTCCTGGTATGCGCCGTAAGACATCTTGTGCATCTTCATGCGGGCAACCATGCCCTCAATGCCGATGGCCAGGGAGAGGCTGTCCGTCACGCGGAAGGCCAGGTTGGGGTTGAGCGAAATGGTCTGCAGGTTTACGTCCTCAAGGTTGTTTACGCCGGCCCAGCCCGTGCCGTACTGGTTGCCAAGGCCAAAGCGCGTGAAGGCGCCAAAGCCGAACCAGACGGTATCGTTGAACTGGTGGGTCACATAGCCGTGGGGCGTAAAGAAGTAGTGGCGCTGCGTGCGGGTGTGAGTGGTCTCTCCGCCCTTCACGCCGTCGATCGTCATCTTGGGCGTGATCATGGTCGCGCCAAGCATCAGCTGCGTGCCGGGGAGCTGCGTGATGCCCGCGGGGTTGTGCGCCACAGCCGAAGCGTCATCCGCGCGGCCCACCATGCCGTTGGCCAAGCCGCTGGCCCTCGCACCCCATTCGTAGAGGGCAAAGCCTTCCGCGTGCGCCTTAGGCGCTGCAAAGAGCGTGAGAGCGGCAAAAACCACCAATGACGCCGTGAACAACCGTTTCATACCCTATCCTTCACTGTTTCCGTGTTAAAAATGGCGCATGAACCTCCATGCGCAATGCCGGCCAGCCCGTGTTTTCACGCGGAGAGCGGCGCCCGGCGCAGGCGCGCCCAGGCCGGTGCAAAAAGAACAACGGCGGGAGTATACACCATTATGCCATTTGCGCCACCATTTTTTCTCCGGGCATTCAGTTCTTGGAATAACGCTTGCATCCTTGGGAAAAGTTTTGAATAATAAGTCATTGGATTTTTTGGCAACAGATACGCATAAACGGCGGAGGAACAAAAATGAACATTTCCCTCTCGCTTTGGGACAGGTTCGGCCAGATCCCCGACCCCAGGAACCCCTCCGGGCGCCGCTATTCCCTGCAAAGCATCCTGGCGCTGATTACCGTTGCCCTGCTTAACGGGCAGACCTCGCTGCGCGCCATTTCCATCTGGGGGCGTACCCTCACCAGGAAGCAGCTTGAAAAGCTTGGCATCCGCAGGAAAAAATCTCCCTCGCAGACAACCATGCACTACCTTTTGACCCGCCTCGACCCCTCGATCATTGAAACCTCGCTCAACGAGTGGTTCAAAAACGCGGCCTCCATCTCCCTGCCTGACCTGCCGAAGCTCCCCTCCCTCCGGGGGCTCAAGGACGAATACCGCGCCCTTGCCGTGCTGGGCTCCTGCTGCACTGCCCTTTCCCGCCGCTTTGACCGTTTTGCAGACGATTTGAAGCAGGTTGACCTGAACGCGGGGCTTGACGCCCTCCGCCTCCTCTTCGGCAATATCCCGTCAGACGGCAAGGCCGGCGCCTGAGGCCAAACCCCGGCAATGCCTTAACGGATATTGCCCCGTGCCCTGCCTGAGCCATGCCCGCTTTCCCCATAGCATAACGAACACCCCACGCGGAGGTTCCCCCATGAAAATCCTTTCTGCCGCAGCCGGCATTGCGCTGCTTGCCTGCTCACTTATGATTCCAGCCCCAGGCGCCCAGGCGGCCAACACCCAGAGCGCCGCCCCCGTGGCCAACAAGCCCGCGCCCGTTGTGCTGCGCAACACGCCCGTTGCCGTGGAATTCCAGGGCACGGACAGCATTGGCTCACACCTTTCCACCCGCGTGAAGGAAAGCTTCAACAACAGCAACCTCTTCACGCTCACGGAAAAAGATACGCCAAAGCTCAGGCTGATCATTTCCACCGTGCCTGAATTCCCCTCCAGACCGGAAGTCGGCTCCGCATGCAGCGTCATCTGGCTCTTCTCCCAAAACAACAGCAACCTCCGCCATTTCCTGCAGTACGAAACGCACGTGCTGAGCGCCGGCGACGTGGACAGCCTCGCCGCCAAAATCCTGGAAACTACGGACGGCGTTGCCACGCGCTTCGGCTACCTCCTCCAGTAGAACGCTGCCGGAATTTCTCCCCCCATCAACGCGCAAGCCCCCTGCCTTATCAAGGCAAGGGGCTTTTTCATACGCAGGCGCCGGAGCCCATGGAACGCGGGCGCAATCCCGGCGGCAGGAACAAGTGCGTCCTGGCATGTTATCCAAACTTTTTTGTTAAGTCGCCGGATATGGGCAGCCTGAAGCGAA
>JAGADT010000117.1 GCA_017613475.1 Desulfovibrionaceae bacterium
CGCGGCGGCTGCCCGGACATCATGCGCCTCCCCCTGCCGGGGGACAGCTGGGAACCTTCCCTGCTTCCAGCCCTTTGCCCCCTGCCCCCGCGCTGCACGGCCCTGGCTGTTGGTCCCGGCATGGGCCGCTCGGAAAAAGCGGCTGATTTTCTGGCCAAACTCCTGGAACTCCCCGGCCGACCGCCTGCCGTGATAGACGCAGACGCCCTGATCAACCTTGCCTCGGCTAACGCCCTTGCACTCACTACAGAGCACGATATTCTCACCCCGCATCCCGGAGAAGCCGCCATGCTGCTCAACTCCACGGCGGGTGAAGTGCAGGGCCAGCGCTTCGCCGCGCTGGAAGAACTCAAAAAACTCTCGCCGGCAGTATGGATCCTCAAGGGAGAAAGCACGCTGATCGGTTCAGGAAACAGCGCCCCCACGGCTATTTCTCCCTACGCGGAACCAAACCTTGCCATAGGCGGATCAGGCGATGTCCTGGCCGGCTGCGCCGCCGCCCTCCTGGCACAGGGAATTCCCCCCCGCGACGCGGCAAAATGCGCTGTTTTACTGCATGCGCTGGCAGGTGAGCAGCTTCAAAAGCGCTTTCCCTGCCGCGGCAACACGGCTTCTGACATTGCCGACTCCATTCCTGAAGCCGCCGCAATGCACAGGATTCGCCAGGAACAGGCGAAACAGGCAGAAATATGAACCTGTCGTCCTTGCTTCTTGCAGAAAGCAATGCCCTTCCTTCCACGCTGCAGCGTCTCTTTGAGGCTGTTGCCGCCCTGTCCGGCAAGCTGGGACTGCGCGCCGCCCTGGTGGGAGGCTTTGTCCGCGACCTTTTGCTTGGCAGCGCGCCTTCCATAAAGGACATTGATTTCCTTATTGAAGGAGATGGCATTGCCTTTGCCAGGGCTATCGCGGAAAGCCTGGGTGGCACTGTCCGCCCCCACGAAGCCTTCCTCACGGCCACAGTTTTTTTCCACGGGACGGAAGGCTCCTTCAGCGCAGACTTCGCTTCAGCGAGGTGCGAGCACTACCCTGAACCCGCCTGCCTGCCGCTTGTCCAGCCGGCAACGCTTGAGCGCGACCTGATCAGGCGCGACGTCAGCATCAACGCCATGGCCATCCGCCTTGACGCCGCAGCCTTCGGGCAGCTTGTGGACCCCTTTGGCGGGCAGAAAGACCTTGCAGACGGCGTCCTTAGGGTGCTCCATCCCGCAAGCTTCAGGGACGATCCCACGCGCATGTTCAGGGCAGCCCGCTATGCCGCCAGATACGCCCTGCGGCTGGAAGAAGAAACCGCCCGCCTGCTTGCCGCGGGCCTCAACTTTATCCCCGCCCTTTCAGGATCGCGCCTGTGCCACGAATGCGAGCTCATTGCCATGGAAAGCAGCGCGGCAGATGCCTGGCGCATGCTCAATGCGTGGGGCGTGCTTGATGCCGTGCTTCCGGGGCTGGCCCCTGGACAAAACGCCCATGACAGGCACAAAAAGCTTTTGGAAACGCTGAGCCAAACGCAGGCTGGGCTTCCTGATTCCCCAGACAGCCTGCTGCTCTCGCTTCTGCCGCTGTCTGAACACCTTTCCCCACAGAAAGCCGCGGAACTGGGGCAGCGCCTGCAGCTCCCCGCGCCCAGGCTGCGTGCCTTTCTCACCCTCCACGCAGGACTGCCGGGGCTCAGGGACACCCTGCGTGAACTCCACAGTTCCCTGCCCATCACGCCAAGCCTCTGCCACCACGCGCTGAAAGGCTGGCCGGCGGAAGGCCTCCTCCTGCTGGCTTCTGAATCGGACGGGATCATCCAATCGACACTGCATAAGGAACTTAACGAATGGCGGCGGCAGAAAGCGCTGGTGACAGGGGCGGACCTCCTGGCCATGGGCTTTCCGCCGGGGCCCCATATCGGCGCCATGCTCCGCACTCTCCAGGATGAAACGCTGAACCTTGGCATCACCTCGCGGGAGCAGGCCCTGGAACTGGCCCGCCGCCTTTGCCCCGTGCGTTAAGCCGCAATCCAGGAACTCCATGCCGCGGCAAGGGCCTCTGCCGCGTAAAATCCACGCTTCCTTTCACGAAAAGAGAATTATTGGGCTTGCATCCCTTCCCCGAGACGTGTAAAAACTGTTGGGAGGCGGCGTTGGCCGCCAGCCCGTGCCGCCGGAACATCCCGCGTTTGCGCATCCGGCAAAAAAGGGTCCATGCTTCGCTTTACAGCCTATTCCAGCGGGGTTCTCCGCCTAAAAAACGGACTGGCCCGCTGAAACAACTTGAGGAGAACGTTATGCGCTATCTGAAGGTCCTTATCCTTGTGCTGATCTTTTTCCTGGTAATGCTGTTCTTTGTGGACAACCAGGCAGCCTTCACGACACCATTTCAGCTGACGCTGAATCCACGCTTCATGGATCCCCTGACCACCAAAACTCCCGTGCCCTGCTATTACCTGCTGCTGGCTTCCTTTGTGCTTGGCGGGCTTATTACGCTTGCCATGCTGATTTGGGACCGCGTTTCCTGCACGGCGCGCCTCAGCCTCGCAAAACTCCGCGCGAGCAGCCTTGAAAAAGACCTCCGCCGCGCCGCCAAGCAAAACGACGCCAACGAAGCCAAAATCAAGGAACTGACAGAACGCATCAAAACCCTCACGTCTGAAATCGACAGCCTGAAAAGGGCCCTCAAGGAAGGCGCAAAAACGCTTTCTGCCGA
>JAGADT010000118.1 GCA_017613475.1 Desulfovibrionaceae bacterium
ATGAGGCCATGGGGATTCCTCTGGAGCATTGGATGTTGCGGAAAAAAGCGCCGGATCAGCGGAGTGTTTGGGGGCCGGCTTACCCGCGCTGTTCATCGGGCTGGGGCTGCGTGTGCCCCGGGGATGCCAGCGAGGGCGTGTATTGCGGGATATCCACGGTCATGGTTGTCCCCTCTGCCGAGGATGCCGCGCGTATGGAGCCCCTGTGATCGGCGATGATCGATTTAACAATGGCAAGCCCTAGTCCTGTGCCGCCTTTTTTACGTGAAAAATAGGGTTCAAAGAGGTGCGCGTGCTCTTCGGGGGTGAGCCCCGGGCCTGTGTCGGCAACAAGGATGCGCACGCTTTTGAGCGCCGGCTCTTTCCGTATGGTTATGCGGACCCTGCGCGGATGGCTTTTTCCATTGGGCTGCGGCATGGCCTCGATGGCTTCCGCCGCGTTGTTCATCAGGTTCACGAATGCCCGGTGGAGGGCGCCGGCATCCATGAGGACGGGGGGGATGCCTTCTTCAAACCGCGTTTCCCAGTTGATGCGGGGGTGGCTGCCGCGGAACATGGTGAGCAGTTCGTCAAACAGGGGCTCAATGTGCCCTGGCTTTAAGTTGACCTCGGGCAGCTTGGCAAAGGAGGAGAATTCCTGCACCATTTCCTGCAGGCGTTCGGTCTGGCTCACAATCAGGTCTGTGCACTGGGTGAACACGGGGTTCTCAATGCTGCCGAACTTGCGGGCCAGGCGCTGCGCCGAAAGCTTGATGGGCGTGAGGGGGTTCTTGATTTCATGGGCGATGCGCCTGGCCACTTCGCGCCAGGCGGCCATGCGCTGCATTTTTTCCAGGTCTGTCACGTCTTCAATGACCACAATGGTGCTTTGCACCTGGCCTGCCGTGCCCAGGGCAACAGCGGTGACCACAAGCTTCCAGATGCGCCCTGCCATGATGAAATCAAGCTGCCGCTGCCAGTGCCTTTCAGGGTGGAGGCGGAGGGATTCCTTCATGTCATTGTAGATGGGCACATAGTCTGATGGCAGGAACACTGCCGGGGTGCGCCCGTAAAGGATGGCAAGGCTGGTGTGGAACATGGCGCATGCGGCCTTGTTGATGGTCTGCAGCTTGTCTTCCGGCCCCAGGGTGATGACGCCTGTGGTGATATTGTCCAGGACGGTTTCAATGTACAGCCGGCGCTCGTCCATGGTAATGTTCAGGCGGCTCAGGAGGGTGTTGGCCCTGGTCAGGCTTTCCCGGCTGTCGCTGAGCTCTTCCGCCATGAGGTTGAAGGAGCGCACAAGCTGCGCGAGTTCGTCGGAGCCTTCGTCCTGGAGGCGGAAGTTCAATTCGCCCCTGGCAATGCGGTCAGTGCCGTCGGCAAGGGCCAGGAGCGGATCGGTAAATTCTTTCGAGAGCCTGAAGCCGTACCAGATGGAGCCAAAGAGCACGAGCAGGGAGAGCACGGCAAGAATAAGCTGGATGGAAACTTTGAGCGGCTTCTTCATGTCTTTGAGGCGGGCGTATTCTTCAAAGCCGCGTGAGATGCGCCTGAGCTTGGACATGACCCCCTGGCCGATGCTTTCCGCCGTGATGAGGAAGCGGCCTGTGCCGTCGTTCAGGGGAAGCAGCCCAACGGCATAATCCCCCCTGTCGTTGGACCAGAGGAGGGAATAGAAGCCTTCTTCTTTGGCGTGCTTCCAGTCGATCTGCGGGCGTATTTCCTGCCAGAGGCTGTCCGGGCTGCTGCCGGCGTGCAGCATTTCAGGAAGGCCTTTTTCATCCACAATGCCGGCAAGGTGCAGGCCATAGTCGCTGCAGGCTTCGGCAAGGATTTTGGGGCTCAGCCCCGGGGTCTTGCTGTTTTCCTTCAGGAGGCTGATCGAGCGTTCCTGGAGCCTTGCCGCCGCGGCGGTGTAAAAGCTGTGCCCAATGTCCAGCGCGGCCTGGAAGGCGTTTTCTGTCTGCGAGGTGAACCAGTAATCCACGCCCGTGCCCACCAGCTTGTTTGAAGCAAGGAAAAGGCACACTGTGGGCACCAGGGTGAGCATGACGAAGATGGTGACCATGCGGGAGCGGATGCGCGCGCCAAAAACATTTCTCCGCCTCTCGATGACAAGCTTGACAACGCTGCGCGCCACAAGAAACAGGACAACCAGCATCAGGAGCGCGTTGATGTTGAAAAGAAAGATGAACAGCCACGAATCAAGCCCGTAAAACGTAAGCTGCAGCCAGGTGCAGATGGCCACAAAGCCGGCGATGGCGCCTGCGGCGTACAGTTCCAGCTGGCGCTTGCGGCGTTCCCGGCCGTCAATCTGGCCGATGCGGATAATCTGTTCGTCTTCGTTCATGGCAAATCCGGCTTTACATGCTGGAGTCCCGGGGCATTGGGGAAGCAGGCCTTTTTCTGCAGTTAGAAAACAAGGGATTGGGAGACGGAAAGAGTCGGGGCAACCTTGCGCGGCCAGAAAAGAAGGTGCTTTTCCATCCATGCCGGGACATTGGTGTATTCCAGGCTGAATTCAAGGGAAAGCAGATAGCTTTCGCTGTGCTCCAGAGGCTTTCGGAGCGGCAGGGAGAGGGGCGTTTCCTTCCAGATTTGCTCAAGGAGGGGGACCAGCTTTTTCATGCGCATGGCTTCCGCGCCGTTGGAGATGATAAATTCGCGCGTCAGCGTGTCATGGCGGATAAGGAAGGTGTGGATATTGGAAACGACCGTGCTGTTATAGAGAAGCCCTTTTTCTTTCAGCGTGGCGGTGCAGGTCAGCAGGATCTGGGCGCCGTTGCGCAGGGAGGCGTGGACCTCGGCGGGGTTGTTCAGCGTGAGGGCGGATTTGACGAGCAGCGCGTTGGGCTTTGTTTCAATGGCAAATTCCGTAAGGGCGAGGGAGGCGCTTTCAGCGCAGAGCCCCTGCTTCGGCAGCATAAGCAGCAGCAAGCTCAGGATAAGGATGCCCAGGCATGCTTTAAGCCCGCAGGAGGGGGTATACGTGGTGTTCATGGCTTGCTCCTCCTCCTGCCTGCTGCAGGCGGAGCCCTCCGTTTAGTCTTCAGAGTAGGTGGCGGACTGTTCGGGCGTTTCCGAAACGGTTACGCTTGTGAGTTTCACCCCGCCGGGCAGTTTGGGGGCGATGCCATGCCAGATATGCCTGGCCAGGTTTTCCGACGAGGGGTTGATCTGGTCAAACGGAGGCAGCTCGTTGAGGAAGCTGTGGTCCAGCGGGGCAAGCTCGCTGCGCAGCAGGGATTTCAAGTCGCCGAAATCCATGAGGAGCCCTGTATCTGGGGTGAGGGACTGGCCCTCAACGCTGATTTCCACATTGTAATTATGGCCGTGCAGCCGTTCGCATTTGCCTTTGTAATGGCGCAGGGCATGCGCCGCGCTGAAGGCAGCGCGCACGGTGAGGCGCCAGGATGAACGCGGGGTCGGGGAATCCAGAACAGGCACGGCGGAACTCCTTGATTGAGTTAAAAGAAACGTTTAGCCTAAACACCCGCGCAGTTCAAGCGTCTTCGCCATCTGGTTTTCGGAATGCAGCAGGCGCTTTTTTGATCCTAGGAGGAACAATGGCAACATCTTTGGAATGTCTTCCGGCAGAGGAAACGCAGCTCCGCTGGCAGCGGGCAAGGCGCCTTATGCAGGCGCTGCTCCCTGATGCGGGCGGCCTTTTGCTTTCTTCTCCGCTGACGATCTATTATTTTACAGGCACGCTTGGTTCCGGGCTTTTTTGGCTGCCCCTGGAAGGGGAGCCTGTCCTTCTGGTCCGCAAGGGATTGGAGCGGACCCTTTTGGAATCGCCCCTGCGGCATATCCGCCGTTTCCGTTCCTACAAGGAACTGCCAGGGCTGTGCGCGGAAGAGGGCAGCCCCCTGCCTGATGGCAAAAGCGCTTCCGTGGCTGTGGATATGAAGCACTTTTCGTGGGAGCAGTCAGGAATGCTCATGAGCCGCGTTCCCAGCCTGCGCTTTGTTCCCGGCGACGCCGTCGTTGCCCGCACGCGGGCGGTAAAGACCCCGTGGGAGCTGAACAAGATGCGCCTGGCAGGGGAGCGGCATAACCGCTGCATGAGGGAGGTTCTGCCGGGAATCCTGCACCCCGGCATGAGCGAGCGCGAAATCAGCCTTGCGGCCCTTGCCGCCTTCAATGATGAAGGCCATGGCGGCATGGTGCGGCTTTCCGGGGGCGGCGTATCGCCCGGCAGCGCATCGGTCGGGGAATCAGGGCTTTACGCAACCAATTTTGACGGACCCCTTGGCACGAGGGGCCTGCACCCCTCCCTGCCGTTTGCCGGCGATGCCGGGACTATCTGGAAGCGCGGGCAGCTTTTGACCCTGGATATGGGCTTTGTGCTGGAAGGCTATAATACGGATAAGACGCAGACCTACTGGGCGGGGTCAGATCCTGTGGATCCGGAGGTCCAGAGAGCGCATGACGTATGTGAGGAAATCCTGCATGCCACGTCTGAGGCGCTGAAACCCGGGGCCGTGCCTTCCGCCATTTGGCAGCGCGCGCAGGAGCAGGCCGCCGCTGCCGGCTACGGCGAGCAGTTCATGGGCGTGGGTCCTGAGAGGGTGCGTTTCCTTGGCCACGGCATCGGCCTGAACATGGATGAATTCCCCGCCTTTGCCAAAGGCTTTGACCTGCCGCTGGAAGAGGGCATGACCGTTGCGCTGGAACCCAAGATCGGGCTTCCCGGCCTTGGGATGCCTGGCGTTGAAAACACCTTTGAGATCACGGCGGACGGCGCCCGCTCGCTTTCAGGAACAGACTGGAGCCTGATCGTTATCGGATAGAGGCCTTGGCAGAAACGTGCAGCCCAAAAGGGACGTCTGTTAAAGGCGTCCTTTTTTGTTTTGGGAAGGCGGGAATGCTGAGGCTGGCTTTGTGAAGCCGATTTTGGCGTTTCTGCACCTGGCGCATACGTTTCAGAATGAAAAAATCTTGGAGAAAAATAAAGGATTCAGCCAAGATAGCAAAGAGTCTGGAGCATCTGAAAAAACGCATTGATATCCATCAAAATCTGAAACGATAGGAACCTATGCTTCATGCATGCGGGAATAACCGCCAACCTCAACGCATGGAGCAGAAAACATGGCAAGTCTAAGAATTCTTCCCGATGGAGCAGAACATCCCGTCAATTATATGCTGCTGAAGGAATTGGCTGAGCATCTTCCCAGGGAAAAGGCATACCAGGGCATTGCGGAAGACCTTTTGAAACTGGGGATACCATCCATTACTGTGGAGCTTGTTGATTTCCCTTTTGGGGAAAATCAGCTGGAAGCCCTATGGGAAACAGGAGGCATTGCTATCCATAGCGCACTGATTCTTACACGTTCCTTCCAGGGCCGCCTTACGGACAGCCAGGCAGGTGACCTTATGAGGGAGCTGGATAAGGCGCCGCTTTCCGTCCTGGAACATATGGCGGAAAATATAGAAGACATTCAGGATGTTGAAGTGCAGCAGTCCGTGGGCAGGAAGCTGGCCGCCCATCCTGATCCCGCAGTCAGGCTGGCGCTTGCCCAAAACTGGCGGGCGCCGGTGCCCATCCTGAATATCGTAAAAGACGACAGCGACGCCGATGTTGCGGCAGCTGCGGCGCAGACGCTGGAAAAAAATGCGTGATGATGAAGTGGAAGA
>JAGADT010000119.1 GCA_017613475.1 Desulfovibrionaceae bacterium
GTTATCCAAGCTTTTTTGTTAAGTCGCCGGATATGGGCAGCCTGAAGCGAATGGCATAAGCATTTCCTTACATGCCAGGAAATCCTCTACGGCTTTTTCCTGGCATGCAAAATCCCCATCAGGCTGCAGCGTTGGCTGCCTGATGGGGACCAGCATTCAGCAAGCGAGGGCTTGCTTTTATTAATTCAGCCAGGCTAATTCTTTGCCTCTGCGTCCTTAGGGAGGGTCACATGGTCAAGAGGCTCATGGTCAGCGGGAGCGACGGGCAAGGTTTCTTCATCAATATTGAAGCCGGACAAAAGCTCGCCGGCCAGCGCCCTCATGCGGTACGCGGCAACAAGGACATTGCCCTGCGCCGTAATGGCCTGGGTGGAAGAATTCAGGTATTCGCTTTCGGCATCAAGGACATCAAGCAGGCTGCGCTGGCCAAGAACAAACTGATCTTTGTAGGCATCCCGCGTAACCTTGTTGGCCGCCGCGGCGCTGGTGTACTGGGCCATCTGCTCCCTTGCGGAGTTGTATTCCGTCCAGGACTGGGAGACAGCGAGTTTCAGGCTTTCCGCATAGTCATACAGGGTGCGCCGGCTCTGGCGGATGCGAACCATGGCCGCCTTGTTTTCAGCAACGTCCGCGCCGCTGTTGAAAAGGTTCCAGCGCACAACGCCCGCTACGCCAAATTCGTAGGTCCATAACTGGGAACGGCCATCCCTGTCGGAATACGAAGGGCCAGCCTCAATGCTGAGCGTGGGGTAATAGGCTGCGGCAGCGCCTTCCTTTTTTGCCCTGGCAGCCTGGACATCCTGATAATAGGCAAGGAGCTTCGGATTCCTTGTCTTCGCAATTTCAAAGATTTCATCAGGGCCGCCGTAAAGAGGATTGGGAGACGGCACTTCCGCAAGCATAAGCGCGGGAAGGTAAGTCAGGCGGGAATAGGTTTCTTCAGCAACGCGCAGGGAAGCCGTGGCTTCGGCCAGCCTTGCGCGGGCGCGCAAAAGGCGGCTTTCAGTCTGCGTTACATCCGCCCTGGTATCCACGCCGCTGGCTGCGCGCTCACTCGTCTGGGAAAGGATTTTTTCATGGTAATCCACATTCTGGCGCATCAGGGTGCAAATCCGCTGCCAATTCAGCACGTCCACCTGCGCCCTGATGACATCAAGGGCAAGCGAGGTGGCGTTATCAATTACACGGGCTTCCATGGAGCGCTGCACAGCTTCCGCCTCACGGATCTGGCTGCGCACCTTGAATCCATCAAAAATAAGCTGGGACAAGGTAAGGGAAACGGATGAATAGGGCGCGACGTTGTCATCGTAACGATACTTTCTTGTTGTATCGCTGCTCAATTTCCCAAAGCCATAGCGTCCATACGCGTCCAGGCGGGGACCATAGCCGGCCTTTGCCCGGCTTATGTCATACCCCGCGGCAGAGCAGCCTTCCTGAATGGCACGAAGCGAGTTGTTATTTCGCAGCATCGCCTCTATCGAATCCCTGACGCTGGTAGACGCGTCATCGGCAAAGGCGCTGCCGGCACACAAGGCCGCAAGCAACGTAACGCAAAGGCTCAAAAGCAGTTTCGGACGCATGGCTTCCTCCCCAAAATCATCCTTTATCTTCCGGGAAAAAATTTTTACAAAAGACCTTGGCTCATCAACGTTATGAAGGTTGTACGTGGGAATAATAAAAAAGCGGCAGTTTTTAGAAATTGTCCATCAAAGCCCAGCGAATGGTTGCCGCCGAACTGACTTGATTGGATGAACAAGTAAAAAAAACTTTACTCCCTATCAACATCAAATCCCGATTTTTGTCAAGCAGGATTTTTACCGGCATAAAAATCCTTTAATAACGCATAGATATATATCATTCTGAATAGCTCCCCAAAACGGCGCCCTCAGCGTTTTGAATAATCACCCCTAATTAAGGCTCTTCTGAATGGAACACATGCCCCGGACCTCTTCGGATGATGCCTGGCATTACGCCAGCCTGCGTCCTCCCTTTCCGCAGGCGGAGTGCTGTTCCCAGCAGGCTCCCAATATGCGCGTTTCTCCCCTGCCAGGGCATATCGTCCGGCACCGGACACCAGCAAGTTCAGCATTTTTCGCAGCCTTGCCTGCGCTAACGAATATGGCTATAGTACCCTGACACATCATGCAGCTTATTCAGGCTGCGCATTGTATACCCTCTGCATCCCCCATTGCAATTTACAGAATGGAGAACGTGCCATGGCCAGGCAGCAAGCTCAGGCAGGCACCCCCGCCCAGCCCAAAGCCCTTAACAAAACCATTCAGGGAACATTCTGGATTTTGGCCACCGCCCTGCTCTGGTCGGCTTTGGGGCTGCTTGGCAAAACCTGCCTCAAGGCGGGCATGCCGCCACTGGAAAGCGCTTTTTTCCGCGCCTTCTTTGGCTGCTCAGCCTTTTTCATCCACTGCGCCGTTTCAGGGCATCTCCGCATCCCTGCCATTGACGCCGCAAAAATGATGCTCTTTGGCGCCTGGGGCATTGGCGCGTATTTTGCCTTTATGCAGTACACCATCCTGCTGGCCGGGGCTGCCATGGACATTGTGCTGCAGTACACAGCCCCGTTTTGGGTGGCGCTGTTCGCCTGGTGGTTCTTTGGCGAGCGGCTTACCCGCGTAAAAGCCATCGCCATAGCCGCGGCCGCGGCAGGCACGGTCTGCGTATGCCTGTCCGGCGGAAGCATCCCGGGCCCCGTATCATACATCGGCATTGTCACGGGGCTGCTTTCAGGACTGTGCTACGCGACCCAGTTTCCCTTTACCCGCTGGGGACAGAAACGCTATGCCCCTGATGTCCTCTTTGCCTGGATGCTGGCTGGCGGAACGCTTGTCCTGTGCGCGCTCAATGCGGCTGTGGTTCCATTCCGCATTGATTTTCCCCCGGCAGTCTGGATGGCATCGCTCTCCATGGGCGTGCTCTGCACTTACCTGGCTTTTATCTGCTACGCCAAAGCGCTTGAGCGCATCAGCCTCGTCCAGGCTGTTGTCACCGCCGAACTTGAGCCCGTGCTTTCCATGCTCTGGGTCTGGCTGGCGTTTAATGAATCCTTCAGCCCTATCGGCTGGATAGGAAGCGCGCTGATCGTGCTCTCCGTGCTCTTTATGTCGCTCGTCAAATCGAACGCATAAGATAAGCAAGCTAAAACCGGCGTTTATTCCATTACGGCTAAGCGCGTCGGGGCTGTCCTTTGGGATTATTTCGATTTTGAAGGAGAGCAGCCACTAGTAAACTAGAGCTACAGAAAAAAGGCTTTTGTTTCCTTATTGTCTCCAGGTGTTTTTCTTTGGAATTGGAGTTTTAGGCTTTTTAGGTACTGGCATCAAATCGGCCATGATTTTACTGTGACGTCTGACGTGTATTTTTTTGGGCTTACTGAGCCAGTTAGTTTTGAATATCTCGAGTAAATATATCAAAGATCAAATATCTCTGCGAGAATGGCATATCCGTCAAGCAACCATGGATGCAGCAGGTTAAAAACAGAAGCGAAAAGCACCAATAGGACAAAATACTTTTGAGGGTCTGCTTCCTGTTTGCTAAGAAAACGCATCAGGAAAAAAACAACGGAGACTATCCAGATCAGAACAATGGGGATTCCTATCCGTGAACTGGAGAACTCATGGAGTGATTCGGTGATCATTTTGCATGTGAAAGAAAACAACGGGCGGCGGCCATTGCCAAAAAGCCAGGGCAGAAAGCCGACATTCACGCTGCAAAAAATCCCCAGGGCGGCCACACAGGCCAAGCCGTTACGTTTTTTCTCTGGCGTGTCGAAATCAAA
>JAGADT010000120.1 GCA_017613475.1 Desulfovibrionaceae bacterium
GAACGCCTGACCATGTACCTCCAGGGCAAAGATTCCGTCTACGACCTCGCCTGGAACGAGCATGTCAGCTATGGCGATATCTACCACCAAAACGAAGTGGAACAATCACGGTATAATTTTGAAGAAAGCAACGCCGCCATGCACCTGCAGCACTTCAATGACTTTGAAGCTGAATGCCGGGCGATGACTGAAAAAGGCCTCCTGTGGCCAGCGTACGACTACTGCCTCAAATGCTCTCACACATTCAACCTGCTTGACGCCCGTGGAGCCATTTCCATTACGGAACGCACCGGATATATTGGACGGGTCCGCGCGCTGGCTTCCGGTGTGGCGCACCTGTACGCCGATCAGCGCAAAGAAATGGGATACCCTATGCTGGCTGGAGGAAACAACTGATGGCGACTTTTCTGCTTGAAATAGGCACTGAGGAATTGCCTGCCCGTTTTCTGGCTGGCAACGAACAAGAACTCCAGACCCGCTTTGAAGCCGGGCTGAAAGAAGCGGAACTTGGCTATGGCAGCATCCGCGTTGTTTCCACGCCCCGCCGTGCCACTGTCTGCATTAAAGACCTTGAGGCTGTGCAGCCTGTCAGGGAAGATTTGATCATGGGGCCACCTTCGCGTGTTGCCTTTGACGCAAATGGCCAGCCCTCCAAGGCCGCTGAAGGCTTTGCCCGCACAAATGGCGTGGAAGTTTCTGCCCTGGAAAGGGTCAGCACTGAAAAGGGAGAGTATCTTGCGGCCCGTGTCACACGCGGGGGCGCTGCAGCTGCTGATGTCCTCAAGGATCTCTGCCCTGCCGTCATTTCGTCACTGCCCTTTGCCAAGCGCATGCACTGGGGAAGCGGCACCTTTGCCTTTGCCCGCCCCATCCGCTGGATCCTTGCCCTCCTGGATGAGCAGGTTGTCAGCTTTGAAATTGGCGGCGTATCTTCCGGCCGCCAGACGTACGGACACCGCGAGCACGGGCCTGGCCCTTTCTCCCTTGCCACGCCGGCTGATTATGCCGCCGTCATGGAAAAGGCAGGCGTTATGCCTTCCGCCGCTGACCGCCGCGCCGCCATCATTGCCGAAGGCAATAAGCTGGCTGCCTCTGCCGGGGGATCCATCATCTGGGAAGAAAGCCTGCTGGATGAAGTCCAGGGGCTCTGCGAGCATCCCGTGCCCCTGCTTGGCGATATTGACCCCTGCTACCTTGAAGTCCCCCGCGAAGTCCTGCTGACAAGCATGGAGACGCATCAAAAAAGCTTTGGCGTGCAGGACGCAAACGGCGTCCTCCTGCCCCATTTCCTGACCGTCCTGAACATGACGCCGCCGGACAGGGACCTCGTCAAAAAAGGCTGGGAACGTGTGCTGCGTGCCCGCCTTGAAGACGCGCGCTTCTTCTGGCGCCAGGATTTAGCGGACACCTTTGACGACTGGCTGCAGAAGCTTGACACCGTCATCTTCCTCGCTCCCCTGGGAAGCATGGGCGAGAAAACGCGGCGCATCTCCGAGCTTTGCCGCTGGCTCGCCGCGAATGCCAGGCATGCTGACAAGCCGGCAGGCGACCTGGGCATTTCTCCCGATGAAGCAGCCCGTGCAGGACGCCTCTCCAAGGCAGACCTCGTCTCATCCATGGTTGGCGAGTTCGACACCCTGCAGGGCATCATGGGCGGCATTTACGCCCATAAAAAGGGAGAGCCCGCAGCTGTAGCCAATGCCCTCCCCGAGCAGTACCTGCCCGCTGGACCTGACTCCCCTGTTCCTTCTACAGAACTTGGAGCCCTGCTCTCCATTGCCGACAAAGCGGATACGCTGGTAGGCTGCTTTGGCCTTGGCATGATCCCCACAGGCACCGCAGACCCCTATGCCCTGCGCCGGGCCGCCCTGGGCATTGCGCGCATCATGATCGAGCGCAACCTCCTGCTGGACCTCAACGCCTTGTTTACGCAGGCCCGCGCGCTCTACGGAGAAAGGAAATGGAAGCTTGACCCTGAGCAGTCCCAGGCAAAGCTCCGCGAATTTTTCTCTGCCCGCGTGAAAAACCTTTTCCTGACGCAGGGGCACAATACGCTCTTTGTTGAAGCGGTAACCAACATCGACGCGGAGCAGGTGTGGCTGACAGGCCAGCGGCTTGCCGCCCTTGAAGCGTTTGGCAAGAGCCAGGGCTTTGCCGAAGCCGTACAAACCTTCAAGCGCGTGGCAAACATCATCCGCAAGCAGGGAGACGCTGAAGAGCTCACTGGCAGCTATTCGCCGGACCTCCTGGAAGACGATGCCGAAAAAGCCCTTGCCACCCAGCTTGACACCGTGTTTGCCAAGCTGGGCAGCCTGAACGCCTCGGCTGACTTCTCGGCCCTGCTTGAGACGCTTGGCAAACTGCGCCCCTACGTCGACGCGTTCTTTGACCATGTCATGGTCATGTGCGACAATGCCGACGTGCGCAAAAACAGGCTGAACCTGCTCAAGAGCATTACCGTGCGGCTCAATGAAGTTGCCGATTTCTCGGCCCTTCAGCTTTAAAACTGGCAGAACAAAATTGAAGGTCTGCTGATTACAAGTTTCTTCGCTTTTACTGCCTAAAACACAAAGCCATGCCGTATGAATGAGTGCAAAACTCAGCTACGGCATGGCTTAAATTTTGATGCAAATGGC
>JAGADT010000121.1 GCA_017613475.1 Desulfovibrionaceae bacterium
CATTCCAGGATGGCTGTCTGGATATGCATCCGGTTTTCGGCTTCATCCCAGACGATGGAGGCCGGCCCTTCGATCACCTCTTCCGTCACTTCCTCGCCCCGGTGGGCAGGCAGGCAGTGCAGGAATTTGGCATCGGGGCTGGCAAGGGCCATGAGCTCACGGCTGACGCAGAACTTTTCAAAGGCCTTGGCACGGGCCTTCTGCTCGCTTTCCTGGCCCATGGAGGCCCATACGTCCGTATTGACGTAATGGGCGCCGCGGATGGCTTCCTCAGGGCTGTAGCTGAAGCTGATGCGGGCCCCGGCCTTGATGGCTTCGTCAAGCAGGCGCGGATCTGGCTCGTAGCCTTTGGGCGAGGCGATGGTCAGTTCAAAGGGCAGCAGGGAGGCGGCTTCTATCCAGGAGGCGGCCATATTGTTGCCGTCGCCTATCCAGGCGATGCGCAGGCTGGAGAAATCCGGCGTCCTTTCGTAAATGGTCATCAGGTCAGCCAGGATCTGGCAGGGGTGCCCCTGGTCCGTGAGGGCGTTGACAACGGGGATGCTGCCGAATTCTGCCAGTTCATCCAGGCGTTCCTGCCCGAAGGTGCGCACACTCAGGCAGTCCACATAGCGGGAAAGGACCCTGGCTGTGTCGCGGAGCGGTTCGGAGCGGCCCAGCTGGCTTTCATTGGGGGTCATGAATACGGTGCTGCCGCCTAAGTGGCGCACAGCGAGTTCAAAGGACACGCGGGTCCGCGTAGAGGCCTTTTCAAAAATGAGGGCGGCAACTTTGCCGTCCATGCAGTGCCCGCGGAAGCGCGTTTCTTTCATGTCCTTCGCGCGGCGGATAGTCTTCAGAACGTTGTCTTTGCCAAGGTCGGCTATCCGCATGAAATGTTTGGCCATGAGATTGATCCTCTTTATGTCAGAAAAAACTGTGGCAAAAAAGAAATGTTATGCCATTGGCTGGAAATTGTAAAGGCGCGCGTTGATTTGGGCGGAACGGGTTTTCGGGATGCGCTTTTATCTGGATGCGTCCGGCTTTGCCGGGTAGCGCCAGAGCAGGAGCGCGCTGAGCAGCAGGGCTGTTGCTGCAAGCAGGCTGAATACCGTGAAATCCGTATGCATGGCGGCCAGGAACTGCCGGGCGTTGTGGGGGCCGGCCGCTTCGCTGCCCAAAAAGGCGTTCATGGAAAGGGAAACAATGACCATGCTGGCCAGCATGCCCATGGTGCGCACCGTGCCTACAACGCCGGAAGCCTGGCTTAGGTGCGCTTCATCCACGCTGCCAAAGACGGCGCTGGTGTTTGGCGCGCCGAAAAAGGCCAGGCCTGAGCCAACAACAACCAGGCAGGCGGCGGTATGGATGACGGGCGAGTTCATATCCAGGAAGCTTGCCGCGAGCATGCCCATGCCGCAGACAAAAACGCCCCCGGCAGCGACCTTTGCGGCGCCGCAGCGGTCTGCCAGCCTGCCGGCAACAGGCGCCAGGACAAGCTGGATGACAGGCTGGATGCTGAGCATGAAGCCTGCCTGCTGCATGGTGAGCCCCTGTCCAAACTGCGCGTAGAGGCCAAGCAGGAACACTTCCCCCAGGATGGTGCAGTTGCAGATGAAGGAAATGGCGCTGTTCAGGAGGAAGGGCCGGTTATGGAAGACGATTTCCATATCCAGGACAGGGCAGCGGCCTTTTTTCGCGGTGCGCTGTTCCGCAAGCAGGAAAACGCCGAGGCTGAGCGCGCCAAAGGCCAAAAGCCCCCAGGCCCATGGCCCGGCAAGGATCCAGGTCGCGCCGCAGGCCAGTCCGCTCATGGCAAAGAGCCAGCAGAAGGCGCCCGCCCAGTCAAAGGGGGCGTCCGCGGCATGGACCCATTCATTGCGGATGTTGAAGGCCACCAGGCACAGGGCCACAAGCCCCAGGGGCAGCATCATCCAGAAAAGCCAGTGCCAGCTCAGCTGCGTGGCAATGAAGCCGCCTATGGGCGGCCCGCAGGAAATGCCGGCGAAAATGCCTATGGAGGAGATGCCCAGCACCCGCCCGCGGATGGCCGGCGGCGCGCAGGACACAAGGATGGCCAGCACAGAGGTGTTCATGCACGCGGTGCCCACGGCCTGCATGAAGCGCAGGGCCAGGAAGATGGTGATGGAGGGGGAGAAGGGCAGCGCCGTGCTCATGGCAACAAAAAGCCCGATGCCGGTAAGGAAGAGGCGGCGCCGGCCGATGATGTCGCCTATGCGGCCTGCCAGCAGGTGGAAAACCGCCAGGGAAAGCGCGTACACCGCGCCCACAAGGCCAAGGTGCATGGCGCTGGCGTTAAGGTCTTTCCCCAGCGCCGGCAGAAGCGGCGTCAGCCCGCCGACCATGAAGGGCAGCAGGAACTGGGCCACGCAGGCCGCGAGCAGGGCGGAACGCAGGCCAGGGGCGGAAAGGCCGTCTGAGGGGGAGGTGGCGTTCGTCATGGGATTTCCCGCATGTTGGCGTTACGAAGGGGCGGTCATGGCAGGCATGGAAAAGGCAGTGCGCCTTGTGGCGCATCATAGCAGGAACGTTGGCAAAAAAGAAGTCAGCGTACATGGTGAAGAAAGGAAAAGCGTGCTTCATTCCCATGCCCGTGCCGCAATGGCTGGTCCGCAGCCTGTCATCGTAAAACCTACGGGAAAGCAGGGCGGGAGCTTATCCAGTGAAAGGCGCTGTGCTCGATATCCCTTTCCCTGCGGGGACAGCCGCTTCTGCATGATGCCGGCAATGCCGTGCCGGCCTATCATGCAAAGTGCTTTGGGCGATAAAAAACAGCCTGTTATATTTTTTTCCTTGACATCTGAAAGGGACCTGCGTAAAAGTACCCAAACCAACACACCTACATAGTATGTTGATTTGTTACTAAAGAGAGGAAAAACAATGAAACGCGCTCATCTGCATCGAATGTTGAGTTGTTGCTGCAGCAGCCCGCCCCGCCAGACGCACCGTGGCCGATGTTGTGCCGGATTAATGTGTCCGCACGCAGCCAGGAAAATGCAAATGCGCGCATGAGCGGGATGAAGAAAAAATCATCCCGCTCTTTTTATTGCCGTAAAACAACACTGAACAATCATCCGTAAAAGCAGAAAGGAATCGTTCTTTATGAAAACCCGCAGAAACATTTTTGCGTTCGCAGCCCTTGCCGCTGCGCTCGCGCTGGCCGTCCCGGCTTCAGGCAGAGCCGCGGAAAAAAAGGATCCCATCGAACTGACAAACGTGTCCTACGACCCCACACGCGAACTGTACGCGGCCTACAACAAGCTGTTTGAACCTCACTATGAAAAGCTGACGGGCCGTAAGATTACGGTAACCCAGTCTCACGGAGGGTCTGGAAAGCAGGCTCTGGAAGTAGCCAATGGGCTTGAGGCTGACGTGGTCACCCTGGCGCTGGAAGGCGACGTGCAGATTGTGGCTGACGCCGGGCTCATTGATCCCGGCTTTACCGCCGAATTTCCGTTGGACAGCTCGCCCTATACCTCAACCATCGTTTTTCTGGTCAGGGCCGGCAATCCCAAGAATATTCACGATTGGAACGATCTCATCAGGGATGGCGTGGGCGTTATCACTCCAAATCCCAAGACTTCCGGCGGTGCCATGTGGAACTACCTGGCGGCATGGCGCTACTTTGAACTCCAGGGGCAAAACGATGCCCAAATCTTGGAATCCATCCGCAAGTTGTACCGCAACGTGGTGGTCCTGGATTCCGGGGCGCGCGGCTCCACAACGTCTTTTGTAGAGAACAAGCAGGGCGACGTTCTGCTGGCCTGGGAAAACGAGGCTTTTCTTTCCCTGAAAGAGTATCCGGGAGAGTATGAAATCGTAGTGCCTTCGGTTTCCATTCTGTGCCAGCCCACAGTAGCCGTGGTGGATAAGGTAGCCAGGAAGCATGGCACTGCGGACGCAGCCAAAGAATATCTTAGCTACCTCTATTCCGAAGAGTCCCAGGTCATCGAGGCCAAGAACTTCTATCGCCCGAGCTCAAAAAAGGTCCGCGAGCGCTTCACAGCGGCCACAGGCTCCTCCACCATCAAAGCGGTTCCCGCAGATGGCCGGTGGATCAACGAAAACGTGCATCTTACAGATATCAAGCATTTCGGCGGATGGGCTAAGGCCAGAGCCGTCCATTTCGCAAACGGCGCAAAGTTCGACAGTATCTACGAGCGCCGCTAGCGACCATGCTTTCCAGAGCGGGAGCTGGGGTTCTTCCGCTCTGGGAAGCGCTGGCTGATTTGCAATGGCTGGAAACATGGGAAGAGGCCTTTGCACGGGTACCATTTTTCCGTGCAGAGGCCTTTCAAGACAGCAAGACGCCGCCCCTGATTTGCTGACTGCCTGCAGGGCGTCAATCACGGCATTGAGTCTTGTGGGTAACGTCAGGAGGTAGAACGTGAAATTCAGGAACGGAAACAAACGGAAAAGCATTATTCCCGGCTTCGGATTGTCGTTTGGCGTGACGATCACGATTTTGAGCCTGGTTGTGCTGATTCCGCTGTGCTCTCTGGTGGTGTTTGCGTCCAGGCTCTCTCCGGCGGAGTTTCTGAACATCATAATGCGTCCCAGGGTCATGGCGAGTTTCTGGATCAGCCTTTCCACGGCGCTGGCCGCGTCCCTGGTGAATGCGGTCATGGGGATTATCCTCGCCTGGGTGCTGGTGCGCTACGAATTTCCCGGCAAGCGGTTCATCGACGGCATCATTGAACTGCCCTTTGCCCTGCCCACGGCGGTGGCGGGCATCTCCCTGACACACCTGACCACAACCAACGGCTGGGTGGGGAAAGTTTTTTATGATCTTTTCGGCATCCGGATTGCCTACTCCTGGCTGGGCATCACCGTGGCCCTTGTCTTTATCGGCATTCCCTTCGTGGTGCGTTCAATCCAGCCTGTGCTGGAGAAGATCGACAGCCAGTACGAAGAAGCGGCCATGATTCTGGGCGCAGACAGCGCAACAACTTTCCGCAAGGTGATTTTTCCGGAAATCCTTCCCGCGCTGATTTCCGGATTCACCCTGGCATTTGCCAGATGCATCGGCGAGTATGGCAGCGTGGTGTTTATTGCCGGCAACACGCCCTACAAGACGGAAATCGTCCCGCTGCTCATCATGGCGGAACTGCAGGAATTTGACTATGCCGCCGCCACATCCATCGCGCTGGCGATGCTGGCAATAGCCTTCATCATCCTGTCGGCCAACGCCATCCTGCAAAGCATCGCATCCCGCCGCATCAGCGGATTGAACTGAAGGAGAAAGGAATCATGGAACCGCAGACAAACAGCGGTCCTCTGAAATGGACCCTCATCACAGCCAGCGCGGTCTTCCTGTCGGTTTTTTTGCTGCTGCCCCTCGCGTACATCGTTGCCACGGCGCTGCGGCAGGGCATGGACGCCTACCTGGCCGCCATTACAGACAAATATACCTGCAAGGCTGCCTGGCTGACCATTCAGGCTACGCTCTGGGCGGTGGCGGTCAACACGGTTTTCGGCATCGCCGCGGCCTGGTGTCTGACGAAATTCGCCTTCCGGGGCAAAAAGATCATCAGCACCTGCATCGACCTGCCGGTTACAGTTTCCCCCATCATCGCCGGCCTTATTTATCTGCTCACCTTCGGCCGCCAGAGCTTTCTCTATCCGTATTTGGACAGTTGGAACATTAAGATCATCTTCGCCGTGCCGGGCATCGTTTTGGCCACGATTTTCGTCACCTTTCCATTTATCTCCCGGGAACTTCTTCCCGTGCTGACAGCCCAGGGCACAGATGAGGAAGAAGCTGCCGCCCTCATGGGCGCAGGCGCGTTTACCATCTTCCGCAAGGTCACGCTGCCCCACATCAAGTGGGCATTGCTGTACGGCGTTGTCCTCTGCACGGCGCGGGCCATGGGTGAATTCGGCGCTGTTTCCGTACTCTCCGGCCATCTGTGGGGAAAGACCAACACCCTGCCTCTGTACATTGAGCTTCTGTATCAGGGCTATGATTTTACCGGCGCATTCGCCGCCTCCTCACTCCTGGTGGTGATGGCGATCATCATTCTGGCGCTCCGCCTGTGGCTGGAGCGCCGGGGCAGCAAGGAACTGGATATCCGAAAGTAAGGAAACAGCCATGAACGAACATGCCGCTTATGTTGAACTGAGAAATATCAACAAGCATTTCAAAGATTTTCATGCCACAAGGGATGTGAACATCGCTATTCCCCGGGGGCAGCTTGCCGCATTGCTTGGCCCTTCCGGCAGCGGCAAGACGACGATTCTGCGTATGATTGCCGGGCTTGAGCAGCCTGATTCCGGTGAAATCCTCATCGGCGGGCGTGTGGTGAACAATGTCCCCGGCAGCGAGCGCGGCATTGGCTTTGTCTTCCAAAACTACGCGCTGTTTCGCTACATGACTGTATTCGACAACATTGCCTTTGGACTGCGGGTAAAGAAAGCGCCTGAAACGGCAATCAGGGAGCGGGTGACTGAGTTGCTTGGGCTTATTGGCTGTTCAGGCCTGGAAAATCGCTATCCCAGCCAGCTTTCGGGAGGGCAGCGCCAGCGTGTGGCTTTTGCAAGGGCGCTTGCGCCCAATCCCCAAATCCTGCTCCTGGATGAACCCTTCGCCGCCATTGACGCCAAGGTCCGGCTGGAGCTGCGCACCTGGCTGCGGGAGATGATCACGCGGCTGCACATTACCAGCATCTTCGTCACCCACGACCAGGACGAGGCCATTGAGGTGGCGGACGAGATTATCGTCACCAACAAGGGCAGGGTGGAGCAGACAGGTTCTCCGCAGGAGCTGTATTCCCACCCGTCAACGCCCTTTGTAGCACGCTTCATCGGCAACTCCATTCCTGTAAAGGATTACACGCGCTTCCGCTACTTTGAACGGTTTGGACCCCAAACGGAGGCTGTTCTCAGACCTGAGTTCATCGGCATTTTCAAGAAGGGCGAGAAGCTCCAGTACGCGAGTTCTGCCGAAGAAGGCGTGGTGGAGGACATCATTTTCCGGGGCAGCAGCCTAGAAATCAGGGTGCGCCTGCACGACAACCTGCTGTCTGCCATCCGCAGCGTCAATGATCCGGCCATTCATGTGGGCGAGAAAGTGGACGTTTTCATTTACCGGCTGTTCATCATTGACGGCGGCAGAGTGACGCTGGCGCACAACCAGTCGCTGAAAAAGGAAAGCGTGGTGATTTAGCATGATGGAACAACGATTTCTGGCAACCGACATCCTCGTAATCGGCGGGGGAACGGCTGGCTGCTACGCCGCCATCACCACGGCGCGGCGCTCCCCTGGCACGCGCGTCCTCGTTGTGGAAAAGGCCAACGTGAAGCGTTCAGGCTGCCTTGCGGCCGGGGTGAACGCCCTGAACGCCTATATCACGGAGGGGCAGACAGTCCGAGACTATTTGGAATTCGTCCGCCAGGACGCGGAAGGGATCATCAGGGATGACCTTGTCCTTACCATGGCGGAGCGCTTCAATGGAATCGCTGTGGACCTGGAGCGGATGGGTCTGGTGATTCAAAAGGATAAGGACGGAAACTACGCCGCCAGGGGAAAGCACAACATCAAGATAAACGGGGAGAACATAAAGCCCCTCCTTGCCGCGGAAACGCAGCGCTATGGAAATGTCCGCGTCCTGAACCATGTGAATATCACCACGCTCCTGATGGATGGCGGCCGCGTGATCGGGGCGGCGGGCTTTTCCGCGTCGGGCGAAACAGCCTATGCCTTTTCCGCCCGGGCGGTGATTGTGGCCACCGGAGGCGCGGCAGGGCTGTACCGTCCAAACAACCCCGGCTTTTCACGGCATAAGATGTGGTATCCGCCCTTTAATACAGGCGCGGGCTATGCCATGGGCATCCGTGCCGGCGCGGAGATGACCAGCTTTGAAATGCGTTTTGTGGCTCAGCGCTGCAAAGACACCATCGCGCCAACAGGCACCATTGCCCTGGGAGCAGGCGCACGGGAAATAAATGCCCTGGGCGAAGTCTTTGAGGCGCGTTACGGGCTTTCCACATCCGCCAGGGCCTACGGCGCGGCCAATGAGTCCCGTGAAGGGCGGGGACCCTGCTTTCTGCGCACACAGGGCATCACGCCCGAACAGGATGATGACCTGCTGAAAGCCTACCTCAACATGGCGCCAGCCCAAACGCTGAAATGGATCGAAAGCGGAAAGCCGCCGTCTGTGCAGAACGTGGAGATAGAGGGCACGGAACCCTATATCGTGGGTGG
>JAGADT010000122.1 GCA_017613475.1 Desulfovibrionaceae bacterium
CGGGGCGCCGGCGCAGCGTCGTAAGCAGGGACTGCTCCCTCCGCCATGCGGCAATGCGCCCATGGTCCCCGCCGCGCAAAATCTCCGGCACGGCAAGCGATACAAAGCACTCAGGCCGCGTGTAGTGGGGGTATTCCAGAAGCCCGTGGGAAAAGCTTTCATCCTCCCCGGATTCTTCCTTGCCCATGAAGCCCGGGATCAGCCGGCAGGCCGCTTCAATGAGCATCATGGCCGCGGCTTCGCCGCCATTGAGCACCGCCTCCCCTACGCTCACGGATTCGATGGGGAAAAGGGACTGGAGGCGGGCGTCAATGCCCTCATAACGCCCGCAGATGAGCGTGAGCCTGGGCTCTTTGGAGAGTTCCCGCGCGAGGCTCTGCGTCAGGGGCCGGCCTGACGCCGCGAGCATGACAGCCCGGCCAAGCCCGCCGTTTGCCTCAAGCCCGCGCAGCGTGCGCACCAGGGGCTCAAGCATCATCACCATGCCGGGCCCGCCGCCATAGGGGCGGTCATCCACGGTCCTGTGGGCGTCCGTCGCCGCGTCACGGGGGTTGGCGCAGCAGAACGAGACCAGGCCGGACTGGGCGGCGCGCCCAAGGAGGGCGGTCTTCAGCGGCGTTTCAAACCATTCGGGAAACAGCGTTACAATATTGATGTGCATGATGCCTGAACCCGCGAATCCAAGCGCCCGGCGCTACTTCCAGCCGCCGCCCAGGGCCTTGTACAGCGTTACAAGGTTCACATCCCTCGCGAGGCGCACCGCAACGGAAGCCAGCTGCGCCGCAAACATTTCGCGCTGGGTGACAAGCACGCTCAGGTAGCTGTCGACGCCGCTCTGGTAGCGGGCGTTGGAAAGGCGGTAGGACTCCGTGGTGGCCCGCACAAGGGAAAGCCTGGCCGCAAGCTGCTCCTCCAGGGTGCGGCGCAGCGTGAGCGAATCCGCAACTTCGCGGAAGGCCTGCTGGATGGACTTCTCGTAATTGGCCACGGCAATGTCGCGGTCTTTTTCAGAGGCGCGCAGGCGGGCCAGATTCCGCCCCATATCAAAAATGGGCAGGGAAATGCTGGGCGAGAAGAGCCAGGTCCCGTTGTGGGCGTCAAAGAGGTTATCCAGCTCCACGCTGCCGCGGCCCAGGGCGCCGGTCAGCGTGATGCGGGGGAAGAAATTGGCCCGCGCCGCGCCGATATTGGCGTTGGCCGCGCGCAGGAGGTGCTCCTGCATGAGGATGTCCGGGCGGCCCAGCAGCACGTCAGAGGGCAGCCCGGCCTGCAGCGCGGGGAAGTTCTCCGCCTCGCTCAGGGTGCGCTCGGGGATTTCATCCCCTGAGACCTGGCGGCCCACAAGGATGGAAAGGGCGTTGATATCTTCCGCGATCTGCCCGGTGTAGCGCGCGATGTTGGCCCTGGCCGTATCCACGCTGCTCTGCGCCTGCCACAGGTCCAGCCGGGAAGAAACGCCGTGCTCGTAACGGCTCTTGATCATGCCGTAGGAAGCCTGCTGGCTTGCCAGGGTCTCCCTGGAAATGGCCAGCTGCTCGCGGTCCGCAAGGAGCTGGAGCCAGCCCGCAGCCACCTGCGACACCAGCGAAAGCCTTGCCGCGCGGTGCGCCTCCTCAGAAGCAAAATACTGCTCCAGCGCCGCGTCGCTCAGGCTCTTGACCCGCCCGAAGAAATCAAGCTCAAAGCCGCTGACCCCAAGCCCCACCGTGTACTGGCGCCCGATGTAGGAGCCGCCGCGCAGCGACAGATCTTCCGCCACGCGCTGGGAAGCATGGTCGCCGGAAAGGCCGACGGTGGGGAGCCTGTCGGCACGCTGGATGCGGTACTGGGCGGCCGCGCGCTCCATGTTCAGGGCGGCCACGCGCAGGTCGCGGTTATTGGCGAGCGCGTCCCCTATCAGGCGCTGGAGCGTGGCGTTGGTAAAGAAGGTCCGCCAGGCCATTTCTGAAACAGGCGCGGCTGAAGCGCTCCCCGCGCCCTTTTCGGGCCAGTCCCCGCCCACCGGCGATTCCGGGCGGGCGTAGTTCGGCGCAAGGCTGCACCCGGCAAGGGCAGCCGCCAGCAGCATTGCCAAAAGAAAGCGATATCCCTGGTTCATACAATCCTCACGCCGGCTTAGGCGTTCTTATTCATGGCCGCGCGGCGGGCAGCCTTGCGGGCGGCCTTGCGGGCTTCGCGCTCCTTCTTGGAGAAGAGCTGCATGACCACGACGTAGAAAATCGGCACAAAGAAAATGCCAAGCGCCGTTGCCGCGAACGTGCCGCCAAGGACGCCCGTGCCAATGGCGTTCTGGCTGCCGGAACCGGCGCCGGTGCTGACGGCCAGCGGCATAACGCCAAGGAGGAAGGCGAAGGAGGTCATGAGGATGGGCCGCAGGCGGAGGCGCGCGGCCTCCTGCACCGCCGCAAACAGCGAGTGCCCCTCATCGTAAAGGTCCTTGGCAAATTCCACGATCAGGATGGCGTTCTTGGCCGAAAGGCCAATGGTGGCCAGCAGGGCGACCTGGAAGTAAATATCGTTGTTCATGCCGCGGAGCATGGCTGCCGCAAGCGCGCCGAAGATGCCGAGCGGCACGATCATCAGCACGGAGAAGGGCACCGTCCAGCTTTCATAGAGGGCTGCGAGGCAGAGGAAAACCACCAGCACGGAGAGGGCGTACAGGGCAGGCGCCTGCGCCCCGGACATGCGTTCCTGGTAGGAAAGGCCCGTCCATTCAAAGCCGATGCCCTGCTGGAGCTGGCCGGCCAGGCGCTCCATTTCAGCCATGGCCGCGCCGGAGCTCTGCCCTGGCGCCGCCTCGCCCTGGATATTCACGGCAGGGAAGGCGTTGTAGCGCTCCAGGCGCGACGGCCCATAGATCCAGCTCTTTTTGGCAACAGCGGAAAAAGGCACCATCCGGCCCTTGTCGTTGCGGAAATACCAGCGGTCAAAATCCTCAGGGCGCATCCTGTACGGCGCGTCCGCCTGGATCAACACCTTTTTCACGCGGCCGCGGTTGATGAAGTCGTCAACATAGCTGCTGCCCCAGGCCGAAGACAGGGTGTTGTTGATGCTGGCCAGGGAGAGGCCAAGCATCCCCGCCTTTTCGCGGTCAACGGTAATCTGCAGCTGCGGCATGTCTTCCTGGCCATTGGGGCGCACCTTGGCCAGCAGGGGGTTCTGCGCCGCCATGCGCAGCAGCTGGTTGCGGGCGTTCATCAGGGCTTCGTGGCCCAGGCCGCCGCGGTCCTGCAGCTCAAAGTCAAAGCCGGTCGCCGTGCCCAGCTCGATGATGGCCGGGGGCGCAAAGGCGTAAATCACGGCCTCGCGGATTTTTGAAAAATGGGCCATGGCCCGCTTGGCAACGGCAAAGACGCGCTTTTCCTCGGAATCGCGCTCCGACCAGTCCTTCAGGTCCACAAAGGCCATGCCCGTGTGCTGCCCGCTGCCGGAAAAGCTGAAGCCGATGACCGCCATGACCCCGCGCACGCAGTCCTTCTCATTTTCAAGGAAATACTTTTCAACCTTGGCGGCCACAGCCTCCGTTTCCTCCTGGGTCGCGCCGGGAGGCAGGTTGTACATGACCATCAGCGAACCCTGGTCTTCATCCGGCAGGAAGCTCGTGGGCAGCGTCTTAAAGAGCACGCCCATGCCGATGGCGAAAAGCAGCAGGGCCAGCATCCAGCGCTTGGGCTGGCGCACAACGTGCCCGACGCCCGCCTGGTACTTCAGCGTGAAGGCGTCAAACCTGCGGTTGAACCAGCCAAAGAAGCCCTGCTGCGAATGCAGGGAGCTTGAGGGCTTGAGGATCGTCGCGCAGAGCGCCGGGGTGAGCACAATGGCCACAACCACCGAAAGCAGCATGGAGGAAACAATGGTGATGGAGAACTGGCGGTAGATGATGCCCACGGAACCGCCGAAAAAGGCCATGGGCAGGAACACGGCCGCCAGCACCAGGGCAATGCCCACGATGGCGCCGGTGATCTGGTCCATGGATTTCCGCGTGGCCTCCCGCGGGGGGAGGCGCTCGTCGTTCATGATGCGGATCACGTTTTCCACAACCACGATGGCGTCGTCGACCAAAAGGCCGATGGCCAGCACCAGGCCGAACATGGTCAGCGTATTGATGGAAAAGCCAAAGCCCGACATGACGCCGAAGGTGCCCAGCAGAACGACAGGCACGGCGATGGTGGGGATCAGCGTGGCCCGGAAATTCTGGAGGAAGACGAGCATGACCACGAAGACCAGCACAATGGCCTCGACCAGCGTCTTGACCACTTCTTCAATGGAAAGCACCACGAAGGGCGTCGTGTCAAAGGAGGTGCAGACTTTCATGCCGCTGGGGAAGTAGTGGGAAAGCTCCTCAAGCTTCTTGTCGCAGGCTTTGGCCACATCAAGCGCGTTGCCGCCCGTGGCCAGGTACATGCCAAGGCCCGCCGCCGGCCGCCCGTTGAAGCGGGAATGCGCCACGTAGGATTCGCGGCCCAGCTCAACCCGAGCCACATCCCTCAGCCGGACCTGGGAGCCGTCGGCATTGGTCCTGAGCAGGATATTCTCAAACTGCTCGACCGTCTGCATGCGGTTCTGGGCGTTGACTGTCACGTTCAGGCGCGTGCCCTTGGCCGCCGGCACGCCGCCAAGCTGACCTGCCGAGACCTGCGCGTTCTGCGCCTGGATGGCTGCGGCAATGTCCGCCGGGACCATGTTGTAGCTCTGCAGCTTCTCCGGATTCAGCCACACGCGCATGGCGTACTGCGAGCCAAAGAGGTTTACGCCGCCGACGCCCTGCACGCGCGAGAGGGTATCCTGCACATAGGTCGCCACATAGTCGCAGAGGTCGCCGGCGCTCATGCTGCCGTCTTCAGAAATAAAGGCGTAGACCTTAACGAACATGGTGCTGCCCTTTTCCACGCGCACGCCGTTCTGCTGCACCTGGCTGGGCAGCTGGCTCATGGCCAGCTGCACCTTGTTCATGACCTGCGTCTGGGCGATATCCGGATTGACCTTGGGGTCAAAGGTCAGCTCCATGCGGACCTGTCCCGCGGAGTCACTGGAAGCCGCCATGTAGAGGAGGTCATCCAGGCCCTGGAGCTTCTGTTCCAGGATCTGGGTCACCGAGTCTTCAAGCACACGGGAAGACACGCCGTAATAGGTGGCGCGGATCGAAACGGAAGGGGGCGCGATCTGCGGATACTGGGCAACGGGCAGCGTTGCGATGGACAGCACCCCGAATAGCATGATGATGATCGCAATAACCCACGCGAACACCGGCCGGTCAATAAAGAAACGCGCCATGCGGAACTGACCTCAACACGTTGGAATGACTTGAATGCGCTGCGCCCGGCCGCAACGGCCAAGGCGCAGGAAACGCGGCTGCTAGCGGGCGGCCGGGGCGCCTGCCTGGTCCCCGGCGGGCTGGGATTCCCTGGCAATGCGCACCGCCATGCCCGGGCGGATGCGCTGGAGCCCCTCGGTAATCAGGAGGTCTCCCGTTTCCAGGCCGGAAGAAATGACCCAGCAGTCGCCGACTGTGCGCACGGTCTTAACGGCGCGCAGCTCAACCTTGCCGTCCGCATTCACAAGGTACACAGAGGCATCGCCCTTGGCATCCCGGATGACGGAACGCTGCGGCGCAAGGATGGCTGATTCATCCACGCCCTCAACGACCTCGGCGCGGACGTACATGTTTGGCAGAAGCTCGCGCTTAGGGTTGGGGAAAAGCGCGCGGATGGTCACCATGCCCGTGCTGGGGTCGACCGTGACATCCGCGAACTGCAGCCTGCCTTCATGAGCATAGGGCGTGCCATCCTCCAGGCGGAGGCGGACCACGGCCTGCCCGCTGTCCGCCTTAAGTATGCCGGATTCCAGCGCGCGCCTGAGGCGCAGCATTTCGGTGCTGGACTGCGTCACATCCACATACATGGGGTCCAGCTGCTGGATCGTGGTCAGGGGGGAGGGCTGGTTTTCCGTAACAAGGGCGCCGGCGGTAACGGCCGACAAGCCGGCCCGCCCGGAAATGGGGGCGTTCACCTTGGTGTAGTTGAGGCGGATCGCCGCGTTCTCCACCGCAGCCTTCTGCACGCCGACTTCAGCAATGGCCTGCTTCAGCGCGGCCTCCGCGTCGTCGTATTCCTGCCGGCTGACAGCGCTGATGCTGTTGAGCTCACGGTAGCGGTCCCTCCGCAGGCGGAGGGGCGCCACATTGGCCTCGGCGCGGGCCAGGGCCGCCGTGGCGCTGGCAAGCTGCGCCTTATAGGTGGCGGGATCTATCTGGTAGAGCGTGCTGCCCGCCTTGACATCCGCGCCCTCCGTAAAATTCCTGGACTTGATGATGCCGCTGACCTGCGGGCGGACTTCCGCAATGCGGAACGGCGACGTGCGGCCGGCAATCTCCGTGGTGAACACCACGCGCTGCGGCTCCACAGCCTGGACCTTAACCTCCGGCGCAGGCCCCGCGGGGCCTCCCTCCTTTCCGCCAAAAAGCCCTTTCAGCCTGTCGCAGCCGCCAAGCAGCCCAATGGCAAGTATGGCCACCAAGAGCAAGCTCACCGCTTTGGAACGTTTCATCGCGCCTCCCGTGCATTTTCCGCTATGCCTGCCGTTCCCCAAAGAACGGATTTTTCCTTATGCCTTGAAATGATTTGACAAAGTAAATTTAAGTAGAGTAAGCTCTATCCATTGAGCGGATTTCATTTATAAAAACCCTCCTTTTTTTTGTCAAGAATCCGCCTTGACGCACCGTATTTTCACTGCCCGCCATGCCCCACGAAAAGAAGCGTTCCTACCAGTCCGCCCTCCGCGCCAGGCAGGCAAGCGCCACGCGGATGCGCATCATTTCCGCGGCTGAAAAGCTCTTCACCAGCCTTGGCTACACAGGCAC
>JAGADT010000123.1 GCA_017613475.1 Desulfovibrionaceae bacterium
CTTGCGGGGCTGGGTCCCATGACCATCAACCTGGCCAATGACCTTACGCGCTACGGGTACTCCTGCGTCCTTCTCTGCAAAGACACGCAGACAACCACAGACTTGCTGGACAGGGGCTACAACGCGGTTATGGGCGAGCACGACGACGGAGAAACCTATCGGCGCCTGCGCCTTGCCAACGCAGCCATGCTGGTTGCCATGGATAACGACCAGCGCAATACCAACATAGTCTTTACCGCCCGTGATGTTGCCCCCCACGCCATCATCGCCGCACGGGTAGAAAACGCCGCCGCTGTCGACATCATGCAGCTTGCGGGAAGCACCCATGTCTACCAGTTTCGCGAAGTGCTCGGCAAAGCGCTTGCCAGAAGGGTTCTGAAGCCCGACCATCCATCCAGCATTCTCAGCACGTTCAATCAGCTTGTGGTGGCCGAAGCGCCCGTCATGCGCACGCCCCTGGTTGGCAAAACGCTCATGGAAAGCGGACTGCGCAAGGCTACGGGGCTCAATGTTGTCGGGGTCTGGCAGAGAGGAAAATTTACGCTTCCCACGCCTCAAACGCAGCTCTCGGACAATTCGGTCATTGTTACCGCAGGCACATCCATGCAGACCGCCGCTCTCAATGCCTACCTCCAAAACGGCGCTCCAAGAACAGGCAAAAAAGCGAATGTCATCATTCTTGGAGGCGGGCACGTGGGGCTGGCCGCAGCTTCCCACCTGCGGCAGTACGGCATTATGGCCTCTGTTGTGGATAAGCGTGATCTCTCCGCCAAATGCGAAAACGCCATCCAAGGCGATGCCGCTGAACTTGAAATCCTCGAAAAAGCGGGACTGCACGAGGCTTCCTCCATCATCATCACAACCCACGATGACGATATTAACGCCTACCTCACCATCTACTGCCGCCATCTGCGCCCAGATATACAAATTATCAGCAGGGCGACCTTTGAACGGAACGTAGGCATTCTCCATGCTGCCGGGGCAGACCTGGTCCTTTCGCTTTCCTCCATGCTGAGCAATACGCTCCTGAACCAACTCTCTCCCGGCAAGGTTCTCATGCTCAACGAAGGGCTCAACATTTTCCGCTTCCCCGTATCAAAAAAACTGATCGGGCAAAACCTGCGCGACTGCGGCATCCGCGCCCTGACCAACTGCAGCGTTGTTGCGGTGCAGAACACGGATTCGCCCATGTCCATCAACCCCCAGCCTGACTATGTCTTCTCCGCCGGTGACGAGCTGTATCTCATCGGCGATTCAACTTCTGAACGCGCCTACCAGAAAAATTTTGGGCAATAGTCCGTGCGCAGCATTGCTTGCTTGACAGAGGCATAGAGGCAGTATATGTGTAGCGACTTGCGCACGAATCGCTGTACCAGCGGCAGCCTTAAAATCGCTCCGAGGTCTCTTCATGTGGATCAGCATCACAGATCTGCCGCCGGAAGGCCGTACGTTCATCATTGATGAACAATCCGTCTGGACGGCGCCCATGCACGAATTCGGCATAAGCGGCCGTATCCTTTCGCCTCTCAGGGGGGAAATCCTCCTTATTCCCCAGCTTGACGGAGAGGTCTGCGGCTGTGTTGTCCGCGGCAGGCTGACTGGAAAAATTGCGCGTCCGTGCGATAGGTGCGCAGAAGACGCCTGCGTGGCGATCGACAGCTCGTTTGAAGATTTCGAACCGTTCCCCGCTGATGACTCCCCTGATGACGAGGATAAAAACCTGTTTTCCGATGATGCGGCGGATAAAGAAATCATACGGCTGAAAGACGGCACGCCCCAGATCAATCCTGAAGCCCTGCTTTGGGAAGAATTTTTGCTTTCCCTGCCGGTAAAGCCTCTCTGCCGCCCGGACTGCAGGGGGCTTTGTGCAAGCTGCGGGCAAAACCTGAATCTTGGCAAATGTTCCTGTAATCAGGATGAAGGAGACCCGAGGCTGGCCGTCCTGAGGAACCTTACGCTCACCCCAAAACAATAACGCTGCGGATCTCCGCAACACAAAAAGGAGGCCAAACATGGCCGTTCAGCAAAACAAAAAATCCCATTCCAAAAAAGGAATGCGCCGTTCCCATGATCACGTTGCCGTTCCTTCAGTGATCTACTGCACCTGCGGCGCCCCGACGCTCCCCCACTCTGTCTGCCCCAACTGCGGAACGTACAAGGGACGTCAGGTTGTTGCGCAAAAGGCGGAAGCAGCGTCCCAGGAATAACCTGCGGTGCTGTGCTCCCATGCCAGGCAAAGACTGGCTGCTTACCGGCTCGCCTCACCTTTCCTGTAGATTTTCTATGGGAAATGGGAGGCTGAGTCGTTTTGGTGTAATGTTTTCCATGTATCATCGGGTTGCTGACAAGGGTTTGCAGGCATGACAGACCAACCTTCTTTCGTATCGGACGCAGAAACCGCATCGGAAACCGGTATTCCCTCATCCGCAGGCCCAAAGCGGCCGGTGCTGGCCATTGATGCCATGGGAGGGGACTTTGGCCCTTCCGTCATCGTTGCCGGCGCTGTTGAAGCAGCCAAAGAACTCAACGCAAAAATCGTCCTTGTCGGGCGTGAGGAAGAGGTCACGGCTGAACTTTCCCGCTACGATCTTTCCAATACCGACATCGACTTCGTTCACGCCTCTGAAGTTGTGGAGATGAACGAAAAGCCCTCGGACATCCTCCGCCGGAAGAAAGATGCCTCCATCCAGGTCGCCTGCCGCCTTGTCCGCGACGGGCAGGCTGACGGCGTTATCAGCGCCGGGCACTCAGGAGCCACAGTTGCCTGCGGCATGTTTATCATCGGGCGCGTCCACGGCGTCGAAAGACCGGCTCTCGCGTCTGTGCTGCCCAGCGAACAAAATCCGACGGTGCTGCTGGACGTTGGCGCCAATGTTGACTGCAAGCCCTACCATCTTTTCCAGTTCGGACTTATGGGCGAAGCTTTCGCGAGAGACCTGCTTGACTGCGAGAACCCCCGTGTAGGACTTTTAAGCATCGGGGAAGAAGAAGGCAAAGGCAACCTCCAGGTCAAGGAAGCCTATGAGCTGTTCAAGCTTGTGGAAAGCCTCCGTTTCGTTGGCAATGTCGAAGGCCGCGACCTTTTCAACGGCAATGTCGACGTTGTTGTCTGCGACGGATTCATGGGCAATGTTGCCCTAAAGCTCAGCGAAGGACTTGGCACGGCGCTCTGCCACGTGCTGAAGCGTGAGCTCACCAATTCCGGACTGCTTCCCAAAATCGGGGCACTGCTGTCCAAGCAGGCCTTCAGGAATTTTGCCAAGGTCATTGACTATGCCGAGTACGGCGGCGCCCTGCTGCTGGGGCTCAAGGGCATTGCCATTGTGGGGCACGGCGCGTCTAACGCCAAGGCTATCCGCAGCGCCACACGCCTGGCAGCCAGGTTCGTGGAAAAAAGGACGAACGAACGACTCATGGAAGCCATCAGCGCCAATGAGGAGCTGACGCGCTTTGGACGCTCTTGCTGATAGGAGCAGCACCATGAACGATATCCCCCGCATTACCGGATTCAGTGCATGTTCTCCCGTGACCTGCCTGACCAATCAGGATCTTGAGCAGCGCATAGACACCTCTGACGAATGGATTGTCACCCGCACGGGCATCCGCCAGCGCCACATCCTCGCCGCAGGAGAGCAGCTCAGCACGCTGGCAGCTGAAGCCGCCAGAAAAGCACTGGACAGCGCGCAGATATCTCCCTCCTCTCTCACGCATGTTGTTGTGGCTACCTGCACTCCGGATACCTTAAGCCCATCCCTTGCCTGCACGGTTGCCGGACTGCTGGGTCTGCCGTGTGTCATGGCTTTTGACATCAACGCCGGATGCACAGGCTTCCTGTACGCCGTAAGCCTGTGCCGCAGCATCCTTGCCGCCGACCCGTCCGCCTGCATCCTGCTCCTGGGCGCGGAAGCCATCAGCCGCAGGCTCAACTGGCAGGACCGCACGACCTGCGTTCTCTTTGGCGACGGGGCAGGCGCCTGCGTCATGAATGCCGGGCAGCAGGGCAGCACAGGAACGGCGGCCGCTGTTGTTGATGTCCTCTGCACGTCAGACGGCGCCAACGCCCACATGATCAAAGTTGGCGGCGGGTCTGCCAGGTCCTACGCACCTGGCGATCCCGTTCATGAAGATTTTTTTGTGTCCATGCATGGCAGGGATGTTTTCAAGCACGCTGTCAGAAACATGGTTGACAGCGCCAGGCAAATTCTTGAGCGCAACGGACTTGCCGCTGATGATATTGACCTGTTTATTCCCCACCAGGCTAACCAGCGCATCATTGATGCCGTGGGCACCCGCCTGAACATTGCCCCTGAAAAGATTTTTTCTGATGTGGCCAGCTACGGCAATACATCGGCGGCATCCATTCCCCTCGCACTGGCGGACGCAGGGCAATCCGGACTTCTGCGCCCAGGCATGAAGGTTCTGCTTGGAGCCTTTGGCAGCGGGCTGACCTGGGGAAGCGTACTGCTCCAATTCTAAAGGCGAAACCGCCTGCCAGCGCATTGAATTTCTTTTTGCCTTGACGTATAGTAACAGCCACACCTTTTCAAGGAATGTTCATGAACGAACTCAGACCTACGGCCGTAGTCACCGGCGGTTCCAGGGGAATCGGCAAAGCCATAGCCCAGGCTCTCGCCCGGCAGGGACTGCAGATTTACCTTATCTGCGCCAGCAGGCTGGAGGCCGCAAACGAAGTGGCTTCCGAAATCATCGCCAACGGCGGGCAGGCTTCAGCCTTCCGTCTTGACGTAAGCGACCTGGCAGCTACCGCGGCTTTTTTCCAGGAGGAAATCCGCGACAAGGTTGACCTGGCCGTACTGGTCAACAATGCAGGCATCACGAAAGACGGCCTTATCCTGCGCATGAAGGACGACGATTTTGACCGCGTGCTTAACGTCAACCTCCGCGGCGCATTCGGCTGCCTGCGTGAAGCAGCAAAGATCATGGCCCGCCAGCGCCATGGACGAATCATCAATATTACCTCTGTTGTCGGCCAGTCAGGCAATGCAGGGCAGGCCAACTATTCGGCTGCCAAGGCAGGGCTAATCGGGCTGACAAAAACTGCGGCTAAGGAACTTGCCGGGCGCAATATTACCGTCAACGCGGTGGCGCCTGGATTTATAGAGACCGATATGACAGCTGTGCTCAGCGAAGATACACGCAAGGCCTTTGCCGCGCAGATCCCTCTTGGACGCCTTGGCGCTCCGGAGGATGTGGCAGAGGCTGTTGCTTTTTTGGCCTCGCCCGGAGCCGGTTACATCACCGGTCATGTGCTCGCCGTCAACGGCGGGATGTACTGCTGAAAACAAACCCTGGAGGGCTCTCATGTCCGCACCCGAAGTGGAAGAAAAAATCAAAAGCATCATCATGGAACAGCTTGGCGTCTCCGCCGACGAAGTCAAACCCGAAGCCTCTTTTGTTGAAGACCTCGGCGCCGACTCCCTTGACTTGACGGAGCTCATCATGGCCATGGAAGAAGCCTTCAACTTTGAAATCCAAGATGAAGACGCCCAGAAGATGATGAAAGTCAAAGACGTTATCTCTTACGTGGAAAGCCACGCGAACTGCTGATTACGCCCCTGAAAATCCCTATGGACGCCCAAAATGCGCCATAGGGACATAGGCAAGTTCAAGGCACGCCTGCCGGACAGCGGCATGTATGCCAAAGCTGCGGCAGACGGATTTCAGGAACGTACTGGTCCATGCCCTGATGGATACAGGCAGACATCCTCAAAAACGCCGTACTCTGGCAAACCGATGCCCAGATACATTCTTCTTTCAGCTTGCTAGGCAAAAATTACGGATTTGCGGCAGCCTGCAGCGCTTCATTTTCGCTGAAGCAAATGCTGAAATTTCAGGGTGTACTTGTTTGCCGGGCGTTCTGTGACCTTGTCACGGGACGCCCGATGCATTTTTGCAGGGGCTGCCCTGACATCCGCAGCCACTACCCGATGGAAAGTTCCTGTTCCGCCTATGAGGAGTCCCGGCGGCAATAAACATTCTTTGCTGCGGTCTTTGTCAGCTTCCCCTCGTCGGCTATGCATTCATCAGTCTGCCAGAGGTCATTATGAAACGTACACGTGTTGTCATAACCGGCTTTTCCGCCATCACTCCGCTCGCCACTTCAGCGATGGAAAGCTGGAACGCCCTTTTAGCAGGGAAATCCGGCATTGGCCAAATCTCGCTTTTTGACGCAACAGGCTACGACGCCACCATTGCCGGCGAGGTAAAAAACTTTGATCCGGCTTCCTTCGGCATTTCGCCAAAGCAAACCAGGCACATGGACCGCTTTGTGCAGTTCGGCGCGTCAGCCGCTTTAGAGCTCATGCGCCATTCCCGCTACAAAGTCGACGAATCCAATGCAGAGAGGATCGGTGTCATGGTCGGCGTCGGGCTTGGCGGGCTGCATACCATCGAACAGTTCCACACAAAGCTGATGACTGCCGGACCAAACCGTGTTTCACCGTTCATGATCCCGATGCTTATTTCCAACATGGCGCCGGGGTATATCGCTATCCTTACAGGCTGCAAAGGTGCTAACATGGCCATCACCAGCGCCTGCGCCTCCTCTACCCACGCTATCAGCTCAGCTTTCTCCGAAATTCTTCTTGGACGCTACGACGCCATGATCACCGGCGGGATCGAATCCACAATTTCCCCCATGGGCGTTTCCGGCTTTACAGCCATGAAGGCTCTCTGCGCCGACCATAACGACGATCCCGAACACTCCTCACGCCCCTTTGATAAGAACAGAAGCGGCTTTGTGATGGGCGAAGGCGCAGGCCTCCTTCTCCTTGAATCGCTCGACTCCGCCCTCCGCCGCGGTGCTGACATTTACGCAGAAATCGTTGGAATCGGCGCTTCCGCAGACGCCCACCACATGACTGCACCTGAGGCGTCAGGCTCAGGCATGGCCGCAGCCATGCGCCGCGCACTGGAAGATGCCGGCGTCGCCCCTGATGAAGTCGACCACATCAACGCCCACGGAACGTCAACGCATCTTAACGATCTTTGCGAAACCATAGCCATCAAAAAAGTCTTCGGCAAACACGCCTACGATATTCCAATCACAGCCAATAAATCCCAGGTCGGTCATCTCCTCGGCGCCGCAGGAGGCGTGGAAGCCATTTTCTCTGTCCTCTCCCTGCATACGGGCATGGTCCCAGGCATCATCAATTACGAAACGCCTGACCCGGAATGCGACCTCGCTTATGTGACCGGCGGACCAAGGCAGGCCAACCCGAACTATGTGCTTTCCAATTCCTTTGGCTTTGGCGGCACAAACGGCAGTATCCTCTTCAAAAAATATGTCGGCTGACGCCCAGCCGGCATCCACCTTAAGCTTACGGAGAAATTCGCCATGGATCAGCTTCTGCTGCAAGATCCTGAATTAGCCAAGGCAATCTGCCTTGAAAGCAATCGGCAGATGAGCAAACTGGAACTCATTGCCTCGGAAAACTTTGTCTCTGCCGCTGTGCGGGAAGCCATGGGCTCCGTCCTGACACACAAATACGCCGAAGGGTACCCCGGCAAGCGTTACTACGGCGGATGCGAGTACGTTGACATGGCGGAAAATCTCGCCATTGACCGTGCCAAGGCACTTTTTAACTGCACCTACGCCAATGTGCAGCCCCACGCAGGCAGCCAGGCAAACATGGCCGCTTACTTTGCGCTGATTAAGCCGGGGGATACAGTTCTTGGCATGAACCTCTCCCACGGCGGGCACCTGACCCATGGCAGCCCCGTAAACTTCTCCGGCCGCCTTTTCAATATTGTTTCCTACGGCGTTAACCGCGAAACAGGCCGCATTGATTACGATGAAGTGGCAAAACTTGCCCGTGAGCATCGCCCCGCCCTTATTCTCGCCGGAGCCAGCGCCTACCCCCGCACCATCGATTTCGCGCGGTTCCGAGCCATTGCTGACGAAGTCGGCGCCAAGCTGATGGTTGACATGGCGCATATCGCCGGACTTGTCGCCACAGGAGAGCATCCCTCACCCCTGCCTTACGCGGACATCACCACCACGACCACGCACAAAACCCTGAGAGGCCCGCGCGGTGGCATGATCCTGGTCGATGAATCCCTTGGCAAAGCCATCAACAGCCAAATTTTCCCGGGGATTCAGGGCGGACCGCTGATGCATGTTATCGCGGCCAAAGCCGTAGCCTTCGGCGAAGCGCTGAAGCCATCGTTCAAAACCTACCAGCAGCAGACCGTCAAAAACGCCGCTGTATTGGCCAAAGCGCTGAGCGACGCAGGCTTCAACCTGATCTCCGGCGGCACGGACAACCACCTGATGCTCGTTGACCTGACCAACAAAAACGTTACGGGGAAAGAAGCCGAGCACGCCCTTGATGCGGCGGGCATTACCGCCAACAAAAACACTATTCCCTTTGAAACGCGCTCTCCCTTCGTCACCTCGGGCATCCGCCTCGGCACGCCCGCGCTGACCACGCGCGGCTTCAAGGAAGCAGACATGCTTAAGGTCGCCGCATGGATTGACGCTTCAATCAACGCGGTCTACAATGAAACGAAGCTGGCGGAAATCCGCCGGGAAGTGGAGCAGTTCGCACGCCAGTTCCCTCTTTTTGCCTGGTAAATAGAGAGCGTCCCCCCTCTTTCTTCTGCGGAGGAGGGGGACCGCTTCTTTTTCCCAACCATTCCGGAAAGGATGCAAGCCCTCCATGTCACGCCTCGCCTGGCCAGAATACTTCATGCGCATCGCCGAACTTGTCGCGGAGCGCTCCACCTGCCTGCGGCGCAAAGTCGGCGCTGTTGCCGTCAAGGACAGACGCATCCTTGCCACAGGCTATAACGGCGCCCCTTCAGGGGTTGCGCACTGCCAGGAAAGCGGCTGCCTGCGCCAGAAGCTGGGCGTTCCTTCAGGAGAACGGCACGAACTTTGCCGGGGGCTGCACGCCGAACAGAATGTTATCATCCAGGCAGCCGTCCATGGCATTTCCCTGGCCGGTTCTGAAATTTTCTGCACGTTCCAGCCCTGCATCATCTGCTCGAAAATGCTGATCAACTGCAAGGTATCACGAATTTACTACGCACAGGGATACCCTGACTCCATGTCTGTCGAAATGCTTGCCGCCGCCGGCGTGCAGTGCGAACGCCTGCCCCTTACCCCGGAGGATAAGGCATGATGGATTTCGCCCCTTTCATGCGGCATGCCGTTTCCCTTGCTGAAAAAGGCCGGTGGACTGCTGCCCCAAATCCTACGGTAGGGGCCGTGCTCGTTCAGAACGGGCAGATTGTTGCCGAAGGCTGGCATGCTGTCTGCGGGCAGAAACACGCCGAAATCGCCTGCCTTGACGATGCTCGGCACAAAGGCGTTGATCCCTCCCTCTGCACGCTGTTTGTCACGCTGGAACCCTGCAACCATACAGGCAAAACACCCCCCTGCGCAAAGGCTGTTCTGGAAGCCGGCATCCGCCATGTTGTCATCGGCATGAAGGACCCCAATCCCACGGCTGCCGGAGGAGCGGCCTTTCTTGCCGAACACGGCGTACGCGTTGACGGGCCTGTTGAAGAACGCCTCTGCCGCGATCTTGTGGCGGATTTCATCGTTTGGCAGACGGCCAGGCGCCCCTATGTCATCCTCAAGATGGCGGAAACCATTGACGGACGCATTGCAGCCCGCAGCGGGCATTCCCAATGGATTTCCTGCGAAGAATCACGACGCGAAGTGCACAAGCTGCGGGCAGGCACGGGACTTGCCGGCGGCGCTGTTCTTGTCGGCGGCAATACGCTCCTTGCAGACAACCCCCTCCTGACAGCCCGTGATGTGCCTGTCGTGCGCCAGCCTTTGGCCTGCGCCCTCAGCTCGCGCATTCCCACAAAACCGCTCCGCCTGTTCCATGAACGCCCTGAAGAAACCATTTTCTTTACAAGCGCCGCCTCAGCCGCCTCAACAAAAGCCGAGGCTCTGCGCCGCCAGGGAGTCCGGATTATCGGATTAAACGAATGGGATATCCCAGGCGGGCGTGACCTCGCCCAGATGATGCTCTGGCTCTGGAATGAAGCAGGCTGCCGCTACGTGCTCTGCGAAGGCGGAGGCACCCTTGGGCAATCTCTCCTTCGGGCCGGGCTTGTGGATGAATTCCGCCTTTTCATCTGCCCAAAAATTCTGGGCGACAATCAGGCGAGCCCTCTTTTTGACGGGCGCGCCCCGCTGACCATGGACGAAGCCCTTGGCATGCGCATTGCCAATGTAAAGATGACCGGCAGTGACTGCTGCCTGACCCTTCGCCCGCTGTGTGAGGATGGATCATGTTCACAGGATTGATACAGGGACAGGGAGAAGTGCTTTCCCTCCAGCGCCTTCCCGGCCAGTGCCGCCTCACCATCCGCACGCTTTTTGCCTTTCCTGACCTGACCCTGGGAGAATCCATCGCGGTCAACGGAGTGTGCCTCACCGCTGAAAAAGGCACGCAGGAACAAAAACAGGCTACCTTCACGGCCTACGCCTC
Source organism: Desulfovibrionaceae bacterium (assembly GCA_017613475.1). Classification (GTDB taxonomy): domain Bacteria; phylum Desulfobacterota; class Desulfovibrionia; order Desulfovibrionales; family Desulfovibrionaceae; genus Avidesulfovibrio. The sequence goes on from JAGADT010000123.1 coordinate 10,473, forward strand.
TGCCGAAACCCTCCAGAGAACCAACCTGGGGCTTCTGACTCCCGGGATGCACGTCAACCTGGAACGGGCCCTGGCCATAGGAGACAGGCTTGGCGGGCATATTGTGAGCGGGCACGTTGATACCGTCGCTACTGTGCGCCTTGTGGAACCCCGCGGCGACTCGCGCCTGATCCGTTTTGCCTTCCCCTCCTCCTTCGCCCCGGAAGTTATTGAAAAGGGGTCTGTCACGCTGGATGGGATCAGCCTTACGATCAACGCCTGCACGGACGAAACGCTTGACGTCAACGTCATTCCGGAAACCTGGAAAGTCACCACGGCTGCCAGATGGACGCCCGGCGCACAGGTCAATATGGAAACAGATGTCCTAGGCAAGTATGTGCGCCGAAATCTTCTTTTTCTCGGAACGACGTCCGGCGGAAAAGCGCCTTCATCAGGAGGAGTCAGCCTGGACCTGCTCAGGGAAAACGGCTTTCTCTCTTAAAACGATATCAGGAGAATAAGACCTATGCCGATATGCACCATTGAAGAAGCCATTCAGGATATGCGCCAGGGACGCATGATCATTTTAGTCGATGACGAAGACCGGGAAAATGAGGGCGACCTCACCATCGCCGCGGAATTTGTCACGCCGGAAGCCATCAACTTCATGGTGACCCACGCGCGCGGGCTCGTCTGCCTCCCGCTTGGCCCCGCGTGGGTGGACAAGCTGGCCCTTCCCCTGATGACACAGCGCAACGGCTCACGATTCGGCACGAACTTCACGGTTTCCATTGAGGCGAGGAACGGCGTCACAACCGGCATTTCCGCTGCCGACAGGGCCCACACCATCCTCACCGCCGTTGCCGACAACGTCCGCCCCGAAGACATCGTCACTCCCGGCCATATCTTCCCGCTGCGCGCCCAGAAAGGCGGCGTTCTCACTCGGGCAGGACAAACGGAAGGCAGCGTGGACCTTGCTGTGCTTGCCGGGCTCAAACCTGCGGCCGTCATCTGCGAAATCATGAAGGAAGACGGCTCCATGGCCAGGATGCCCGATCTTGAAATCTTCGCCGAGGAGCATAACCTCCGCATTGCCACCGTCCGCGACCTTATCCGCTACCGCATGGAGCACGGACAGATTGCCGTGCGCCGCATCGCCGAAGCCGATCTCCCCTCCCGCTACGGTCATTTCCGCGTTATCGCCTACGAAAGCGATATCAGCACCGACACGCACCTTGCCATCATTAAGGGCGACGTGTCAGCCAAAAGCGGGCCTGCTCTCGTGCGTGTGCACAGCGAATGCCTCACTGGAGACGCTCTGGGGTCACTGCGCTGCGACTGCGGCGGGCAGCTCGCCGCGGCGCTTACGCAGGTGGAGCGTGAAGGACGGGGCGCCGTGCTCTATATGCGCCAGGAAGGCCGCGGAATCGGCCTGGCCAACAAAATCCGCGCCTACGAACTCCAGGATCAGGGGCTTGACACTGTTGAAGCCAACAAGAAGCTTGGCTTCAAGCCTGACCTGCGCGACTATGGCGTTGGAGCGCAGATGCTGGTAGACCTGGGCATCCATGAGATGCGCCTGCTCACCAACAACCCGCGCAAGATCATTGGTCTGGAAGGCTACGGGCTGCGTGTTGTGGAACGGGTTCCCCTTGAAATGAAATGCGTGCCCACCAACCATGACTACCTGCTGACCAAGCAGGAAAAAATGGGGCACAAGCTCCATATCCATTGATTTCACCATGCTGCCCCTGCGCGCAGGGGCAGCATGACACATATGCCACGCGCCGGACAAAGTCCAGCCTATTACGGCTATGCAGGCTCGTGCGCGCTTACCATCTTTTCCTGCGAGGCTCTCATGCATGATGACATCAAGACCATAGAAGGACTTTTTGACGCCAAGGGGCTGCATTTTGCCGTTATCGCCACGCGTTTCAACGACTTTATCGTTGACCGACTCATCGGCGGCGCTTTCGACTATCTTTTCCGCCACGGCGCGGAAAAAGACAAGATAACCCTTGTCCGCATTCCCGGCGCCTTTGAAATGCCCGTTGTCTGCAAAAAGCTTGCCGAATCAGGCAAGTACGACGGCATTCTCGCGCTTGGCGCCGTCATCCGCGGGGGCACGCCCCACTTTGATTTCGTCGCCGGAGAAGCGACCAAAGGGCTGGCCCAGGTCTCCCTTTCCACCGGCGTGCCTGTTGGCTTTGGTCTGCTGACCACAGACAGCATCGAGCAGGCCATTGAACGCGCCGGCACCAAAGCCGGAAACAAAGGCGTGGAAGCCGCTGCCGCCCTGCTGGAAACCGTACGGGTCCTGAAGCAACTCTAAACCTGTTTGAGAACAGCATGTCACTGAAAGTTTCCCGTACCGCAGCCCGAGTGCGAGCCTTCCAGGTACTTTACAGCCTGCAGTTCACGCCTGTTTCCTCCGCAGAAGAGCTCAAGCTGGCAGCAGAGCAGGTCCCTGAGGATGCTGATGAAAGCACGGGGCTGCCCGCCCCTTCCCCTGACTTTGCCTGGGAGATGATTAAGGGCGTTTGGGCTAACGAGGCAGCGCTCGATGCGGCCATAGCAGATTACTCGCGCAACTGGCGCGTGAACCGCTTGGGCAAGGTAGAGCGCACCGTTCTGCGCCTTGCGCTCTACGAAATGAAAAACCATCCAGACGTGCCATCCCGGGTCATTATCAGCGAGGCCCTGAATCTGGCGGCAAGATTCGCTAATGATCAGGCGCGCCATTTCATCAACGGCATCCTCGATGCCGCGGCCCAGTCCCGATAATACAATACCTCACTCCAAACACTGCCAACCTTTTTACGCGTCCCGCCTTTTCGAGGTTATACTGCCATGAGCACCTTTCAGCGCTACGATCCCCAGTCCATCGAGGCCAAATGGCAACGCCGCTGGGAAACGGAAAAGACTTACGCCTGCGCCGTTGATCACAGCAAGCCGAAATACTACACGCTTGAAATGTTCCCCTACCCTTCCGGAAAGCTGCACATGGGGCATGTGCGCAACTACTCCATTGCCGATGTCGTCGCGCGCTTCCGCCGGATGCAGGGCTACAACGTGCTGCACCCCATTGGCTGGGACGCCTTTGGACTGCCTGCTGAAAACGCTGCCATCAAACGCAATGTCCACCCTGCTGAATGGACCTATTCCAACATTGCCAACATGCGCTCCCAGCTGAAATCCCTGGGCTATTCCTATGATTGGGACCGCGAGCTGGCCACCTGCCATCCCAAATATTACCGCTGGGAACAGGAATTTTTCCTCAAGTGCCTTGAAAAGGGTCTTGTTTACCGCAAAAAGGCCAATCAGAACTGGTGCCCCAAATGCAACACCGTGCTGGCCAATGAACAGGTTGTTGACGGCTGCTGCTGGCGCTGCGATTCCCCAGTACAGCAAAAAGAACTGACCCAATGGTTCATGCGCATCACCGCCTATGCCGACGAACTGCTTGCCGACCTGAAAAAGCTTGAAGGCGGATGGCCTGACAGGGTGCTATCCATGCAGCGGAACTGGATTGGCCGCTCCGAAGGCGCGGAAATCGTCTTTCCCTTAGAAGGACGCGAAGAAAATATCTCGGTTTTCACAACCCGGCCCGATACGCTCTTCGGCGTTGTCTTCATGACGCTCGCGCCTGAGCATCCGCTGGTGGATTCCCTCATCAAAGGCAAAGAAAACGAAGCCGAAATCCGCGCCTTTATTGAACGGATCCGCAACATGGACCGCATCGAACGCCAGGCCGACGACATTGAAAAGGAAGGGATCTTTACAGGCGCCTACTGCCTGCATCCCCTCACGGGACGCCGCATCCCCATCTGGCTTGGCAACTTTGTCCTGGCGGAATATGGCACAGGCGCCGTCATGGCTGTCCCCGCGCACGACCAGCGCGATTTCGACTTCTCCCGCAAATACGGGATCGAGTTCATCCCCGTCGTGCAGCCTGAAGGAGAGCATCTTGAAGCCTCCGGCATGGATCATGCCGCCGAAGGCCCTGGCTTCCTCATCAATTCAGGCGAATTCAACGGCATGCCCAGCGACAAGGCCAAAACCGCCATTGTTGAAGCACTGGCAAAGATCGGCCGCGGCAAAAAAACCGTAAACTTCCGCCTGCGCGACTGGAACATCTCCCGCCAACGCTACTGGGGTGCGCCCATTCCCGTCATCTACTGCGAAAAATGCGGCATGGTGCCTGTTCCAGAAAAAGACCTGCCGGTCCTTCTGCCCACCGATGTCCAGACCCGCCCCGACGGGCGCTCGCCCCTGCCTGATACGCCGTCCTTTGCAGAATGCACCTGCCCCTGCTGCGGCGGCAAGGCCAGGCGTGAAACGGACACCATGGACACCTTTGTGGAATCCTCATGGTACTTTGCCCGCTACACCGCAGCCCGCAAGGAAGACGGTGCCTTTGATGCCGAAGCGCTCAAATACTGGCTCCCTGTTGACCAGTACATCGGCGGCGTGGAACATGCCATCCTCCATCTGCTCTACGCGCGTTTCTTCACCAAAATCCTGCGTGACTTCGGCTACCTGCCTGAAGACCTCAACGAACCGTTCTCCAACCTCCTGACCCAGGGCATGGTGCTGATGGACGGCTCAAAAATGTCTAAGTCCAAGGGAAACGTCGTTGATCCTGACGCGATGATTGCCAAGTACGGCGCCGACACCGTCCGCCTCTTCTGCCTCTTCGCCGCGCCGCCGGAACGTGATTTCGACTGGACGGAAAGCGGCATTGAAGGCGCTCACCGCTTCCTTTCGCGCATTTGGCGACTCTACGGAGACGTGCGGGATTCCCTGCTGCCTGTTGCCGCCTGTTCCTCCACAGCCAAAGACGCAGCCATCTCCCCCCTGGCCCGCGAAATCCGCCTCAAGGAACACGCGACCGTTAAGAAAGCTGGTGAAGACATCGGCGACCGCTACCAGTTCAACACCGCCATCGCCGCCGTCATGGAACTGGTCAACGCGCTCTACCTGGCCAAGGACGAGCTCGCTGGAAGCGATGCCGGGCGAAAAGTCCTTTCCTCCGCCATGTGCACCGTACTAAGCATGATGTCGCCCATCACCCCGCACATCTGTGAGGAACTGTGGGCAGACCTCCACAAGGACGGTTCCATGCTTGAGCAGCAGCCCTGGCCCGCATGGAACGAAGATGCCCTCCAGCGGGATATGCTTACCGTGGTCATCCAGATCAATGGCAAGCTCCGCAGCAAAATCAAGGTTCCCGCGGACGCCGGCAGGGACATGCTGGAAAAAGCCGCTCTTGAAGACCCGGCCATCAAGCGTCATCTTGAAGGGCTCACAGTCCGCAAGATTGTCGTCATTCCAGGAAAGCTGATCAACATCGTCGCAGCGTAACGCCGACGATTCCGTGCCACGCAAAAAAACAATGCTTCCGGAAGGCTAAGGACCTTCCGGAAGCATTCTTCCACATACTTCAGGCTTCAGCCGCTTACCCTTTCAGAGACGCCCATGCCTGCCTTCCTCAAGCCTTTCCTCCTCTCTATCCTCGCCGCGGCGCTGCTGGCGGTCTCAGGCTGCGGCTACACATGGCGCGGCGAGGAAAACAGCAGCACAACTCACAGCGTACTTGGCGACGGCTCCAAAACACTGCGCATCCGCTCGGTTGAGCAGACAACGCTCTACGCCTGGATCCCCTACATCGTCCGATCCCAGCTCAGGGATGAAATTGCCGCCCGCGGGCTGGCAAAATGGGTCGACGCCGCCCCCTCCGATTTCACGATAGGCGTCAAAATCCTGGGATGCCGCATGCGCAGCGACAACGACCTTTCATCCGGCATGCCCAATCTCGTTACGGCAACGATCAGCATGGTCTTCAATATCTGCAACGGGCACACCAACCAAGAAATATGGTCATCAGGAACCATTGAATACACCGATTCCTTTGAGCGTGAGGATGAACGCACGGTCATTCAATCCATTGTGCGGGAATGCATCTACCGTGGCGTAGACCGTATCCAGCAGCAATTCTGACCATGAACACCGGATTCCTCTTCTGCGTCTGCCCTGATGCCGCGCTGCTTAAAGACACTGTGAATGCTTTTTTTGCCAGCGAGGGATATGCCTCCTCAGATAGGCTTGTGTTCTGGGGCGACGAAGGGCTTTCTCCCAGGTTCTGGGAGGCTCTGACGCTTCAGGGGCTTGTAAGCGCCCACAAATGCCTGACTGTGCGCAATGCCCAGCTTTTGCCTGCGGAAACATGGAAAGCGCTTTCCAAAAGCCTGGGTCACCCCCATGAACAGGCACTGCCCGTTTTCTGCCTTGAAGGTCCATGGGAAAAGGGACGCCCCAAACTTCCCGCATGGCTCGAAAAACTCTCTTGCACCGCCTTTGCCCGCAAAAAGCGCTGGTGGAAAGAAATCCCTGGGCTCTCGCCCTCTTCCCTCAGGGACAGGCTCCGAGCCAAGGCTTCTGAACTGGGGATCTCCATCGCGCCCAATATCCTCGAACAGGTGGCACGGGTCCTTCCCCTGGACGCTTCCGCTGTTGACAGCGAAATGGCAAAGCTTGCCCTGTACGCCGCTGCCACCGCCGCGCCAGGCACACGGCCAACCCTGGACAGCGGTGCCGCCGCCCTTGTCAGCCATACCCCTGAATTCAACATCTTTGAGCTGCTGAAGCACATGCAGCGCGGCGAAAACAGCGCCGCGTGGGACATGCTTTCTTCCCAGCAGGCAGACATCATCTTCCCCCTCCTTGGGCTCCTCCAGCGTGAAGCGCGCCTTCTTTGGCAGACACTCACCAATGAAGCGCAGCCCCGCGACGCGGGACCACGGAAATTCCTTGCCTCCCAGCTCGGATTCTCCGGACTCATCAAGCTTTGGGATGCCATGCACGAAGCTTCCCTCTCCATCAAATCCGGCAGGAAGCAGGATTCCCAGGCGCTTGATGAACTCATCGCGCAGGTTTCGCTCCTTTTCCGCCCCCGCAGATAAAAACAAACTCACGGCAACACCCCCTTGCCACACTCGCAGGACTGCTTATTATGTCGTCAGATAAAACGGAACCTTTGTATTTAGGGCACCGCGAGAGGCTGCGGCAGGAAGTCATCAGCAATCTCGACCGTGTTCCGGATGCGCGGCTTCTTGAGCATCTCCTGACCTACGCGCTGCCTAGGCGTGATACGCAGCCCATTTCCCGGGAGCTCATGCATACCTTTGGTTCGCTGCGGGCAGTGCTGGACGCAGACCGCAGCGAACTTTTGGCTGTTTCAGGGATTGGCCCCCGCTGTGCGGACCTCTGGGAAGTCCTCCGGGAACTGCGCGCCCGCTACGCAGAAAGCCCTGTTGTCCATGGGCAGTGCCTCTGCGACAACAAGTCCGTCGTTCAAATGGCCAGGGCGCGCCTTGCGGGCCTGAAAAAAGAAGAAGTATGGGCCGCCTTTGTTGACACGGGACTCCACCTGCTTAAATGGGAGAGGCTGTCCACCGGCACAATAGACGCCGCCTACCTCCATGCGCAGGAAGTTGTCCGCCTGTGCCTGAAATACCACGCCTGGGGCTTTATCCTCGTGCACAATCATCCGGCAGGGGGAAGGCCATCGGCACAGGATGTCAATCTTTCCATGCAGCTGGAAAAAGCCGCTGAGGCTGTCGGCATCCGCATGCTGGAACATATCGTCATTATGGACAACACGTACTGCGGACTTAAGGAGGACGGGCTGATCGAGCCCTCCCCAGCCAGACCATAACCGCCGCTGAACATTCTGCGGCGCCGCATATGCCTGAATGGCCCTGTTTTTTGCCCAATGCTTCCCTGCAGGAAATCACAATAGCTAAAGGAATACCAGATGAGTTTCAAATCCGACGACGATTCAAAAAAAGACGCTCCCCGGAGGAGAATTATCCGCCGCAGGCAGCCCGCCAGCATCTCCGCAAAGGACACAGAATCTGAACACGCGCAGGAAGAAGCACTCAAGGACATTCCAGGCACGCTTCCCGTTCTTCCCCTGCGGGACGTGACTGTTTTTAATTATATGATTGTACCGCTCATGGTCGGGCGGGAAAGTTCCGCCCGCGCAGTGGAAATGGCGGCGCAGGGCAGTCGGTATATTTTTCTCGTCACCCAGAAAACGGAAAAAATCGAAGACCCCGGCATTAACGACCTCTACACCGTAGGATCAGTAGCCACGCTGCTGCGCGTGCTGAAAATGCCCGACGGGCACCTAAAAGCCCTTGTGCAGGGTGTTTGCCGCGCGAAATTTGCAAACATGACCAATGAAGGCCCCTGCCCCATGGCGAACATCGAGATTCTCCATGAACAGCCGGCCAACATCCCCGAGGCTGAACAGGAAGCCCTGGTGCGTTTTGCCCGCGAGCAATGCGAGCGCATCCTTGCCATGCGCGGAATCCCCACAACGGAAATCATGAGCGTGCTTACCAACGTGAATGAACCGGGACGCATTGCCGACCTTATTGCCTCCAACCTCCGCCTGAAGCTGGAAGACGCGCAGGCCATCCTTGCCTGCATCGATCCCATTGAGCGCCTGCATCTTGTGGTTGCGCACCTTGTTCATGAAGCCGAGGTGGCCTCCATGCAGATGAGAATCCAGTCTTCCGCAAAGGAAGGCATGGACAAGGCGCAGAAAGAATACTACCTGCGCGAGCAGCTCAAGGCTATCCGCACCGAACTTGGTGAAGACGACAGCGAAGAGGACCTTGAAAACCTCAAGAAAACGCTGGAAGACGCGCATCTGCCGGAAGAAGCCAGCAAGGAAGCCGAAAAGCAGCTCAAACGGCTGACATCCATGCATCCTGATTCTGCAGAAGCCTCAGTGATACGCACCTACCTGGACTGGCTGGCGGAGCTGCCGTGGGACAAGCTCACGGAGGATCAGCTCGACATACGGGAAGCCCAGCGCGTGCTTGAAGAAGACCATTACGGACTGGAAAAAATCAAGGACAGAATCCTCGAATATCTCAGCGTCCGCAAGCTCAACCCGAATGCCAAAGGCTCCATCCTTTGCTTTGCAGGCCCTCCAGGCGTAGGCAAAACCTCTCTCGGGCGTTCCATCGCCAGGGCGCTTGGGCGCCAGTTCCAGCGCATCTCCCTTGGCGGAATCCGTGATGAGGCGGAAATCCGGGGGCACAGGCGCACCTATGTCGGCGCGCTGCCAGGCCGCATCATCCAGGCCATGAAAATGGCGGGGACACGCAACCCTGTGCTGATGCTGGATGAACTGGATAAGCTTGCCTCCGACTTCCGCGGCGACCCTTCCTCCGCCCTGCTCGAAGCTCTTGACCCTGAGCAAAACCGCGCCTTCAGCGACCACTACCTGAATGTCCCCTTCGACTTGTCGAAGGTGCTCTTCATCTGCACGGCAAACCACCTGGAAAACATTCCCGGACCTCTCCGCGACAGGCTTGAAATCATTTCCCTCCCCGGCTACACCATGCAGGAAAAAGCCGCCATTGCCAAAACTTACCTCGTTCCCCGGCAGAAAGAGGAAAACGGCCTCAAGGACGAAAACATCACCCTTGCCCCGAATCTCCTGCCCTTCATCATCCGCGGCTATACCCGCGAGGCAGGCGTCCGCAGCCTGGAGAGGGAAATTGGGGCTGTATTCAGAAAACTGGCACGGCAGAAGGCGGAAGGCAGCCCAACCACCTTCCGCATCACGCGGCAGCTTGTTTCCAAGCTGCTTGGCGCACCGCGCTTTGCCGAAGATGAGAGAGAAAGCGTTCTGCCTGCCGGCGTTGCCCTGGGGCTCGCATGGACAGCTGCCGGCGGCGAAGTCCTGCACATTGAAGCCACCACGATGAAAGGCAAAGGCTCCCTCCTCCTCACCGGCCAGCTTGGCGATGTGATGAAGGAAAGCGCTCAGGCCGCCTTAAGCTATATCCGTACCCACGCCGAAGAGCTGGACCTCAAGCCGGATTTTGCCGAATCGATTGATATCCATATCCATGTGCCGGAAGGCGCAACCCCCAAGGACGGACCTTCAGCCGGCGTTACCCTGGCAACGTCCCTCGTCTCCAGGCTGACTGGCCGCCCTGTCCGCAGCGATTTGTGCATGACCGGCGAAATCACGCTGCTTGGAAGGGTGCTGCCCGTCGGCGGCATCAAGGAAAAGATCCTGGCCGGCGTTGCCCTGGGGCTGGAGCATGTCTTCATTCCCAAGCAGAACACCAAGGACCTTGAAGACATTCCCCTTGAACTCAGAAAAAAAATCCATATCCACACGGCCTCGTCTATTGATGACGTCCTGGACTTTGCACTGACGGAAAAGAGCGCAGAAAACTAAGGCGCAGACGGATCCTGCCAAAACAAACGCGGGCGGACAGCTTTTGCGCTGCCCTCTTCCGGGGGTACCATGCCTTCCACCATCCGAGACACGCTCCTGGACGCCGCAAAAAGCTTCAGAGAGGCGGGCGTTGATTCGCCCCGCCTTTCCGCAGAGCTTCTGCTTGCCAAAGCCATGGGCGTTGAGCGCCTCACGCTCATTGCTTACCCTGAACGCAGGCTCAGCGATGCGGAACTGGCGGCTTTTGCCTCCCTTGCCGAACGCCGGGCTGCCGGGGAACCCGCGGCATACATCCTTGGCGAAAAAGAATTCTTCGGCCGGATGTTCCGTGTGACACGCGCAACGCTGATTCCCCGCCCGGAAACGGAACTCCTGGTTGAAGCCGCGCTTGAGCACCCGGCGCTGACAGGGCTTACCCACGTGCGCTTTGCGGACCTTGGAACAGGCAGCGGCTGCATTGCGGCTACGCTTTGCGCCGAGCGCCCAGGCTGGGCAGGGCTTGGCATTGACCTTTCTGACGGCGCCCTCCGCACGGCCGCGGCCAATGCCATAAGGCTTGGCGTGCGGCAGCGCCTCTCCCTCATCCAGGCAGATTTTACCCGCCCGATCCTCAAGTCCGGCAGCCTGGACCTTGTCATCAGCAATCCACCCTATGTCAGCACCCCTGAATACCGCGGACTTTCACGGGAAATCCGCGATTTTGAACCCGCCTCCGCCCTCATTCCCGGCGGATTGGGAGCCGAATCCCCCGATGGACTTGAATATGAGGCCGCTGTCATCCGCTGCGCTGCACAGGCCCTCAAGCCCGGCGGAGTGTTGCTGATTGAACACGGCTGGACGCAGTCTGAACCGCTTTCCCTGTTGCTAAAAAACAACTCATGGAAAAATATTAGGTATTGCAAAGACTTAGCACAAAAAGACCGCTATATTTCCGCCGTTAGAGGCTAAAAACCTACGTCACGCTGTTTCAAAAGACACAGTGTTGTTTTTCCCTTTGATGCAATAAGTTCTTTAATTTCAGCATATTAGCATATTTTATTTATATTGGCACGACTTTTGCATGGAGAATTCCAGATTACTGGAGGTATTTCCCATGCTGCAAACCACTCTGAAAAAAACTTTCACCTGCTCAGGCGTCGGCCTGCACAGCGGCTTGCCCGTACAAGTCACCTGCCGCCCAGCGCCAGCCAATACGGGTATCGTTTTTCTTGTTGAAACCCCTGAGGGTCAGCAGCGCATCAACCTGGGTCCTTCGGCCGTTATGGCTACCGAACTCGCCACGACCCTCGGCAATAACAATGCTTCTGTTTCCACGGTAGAACATCTACTTGCCGCCCTCCGGGGCCTCGGCATCGACAACGCGGAAATCGCTGCCCAGAGCGAAATTCCCATTCTCGACGGATCCGCCGAACCTTTCGTGCAGGGCATCCGCAGCGCAGGCATCGTTTCCCTGCCGGCTTTCCGCCGCGTACTGCGCGTAACACGCCCTGTAGAATTGAAAGACGGCAACAAACACATTTCTGTCTATCCCGTCAACGTTCCCGGCGCCTTCAGGGTCAACTACTATATCGACTTTCCCCACCCCGCCATTGGCCGCCAGGGGCTTTCGCTGGATGTGACGCCGGAAAAATTCCTCCGCGTGTCCTACGCCCGCACCTTTGGCTTCCTGCGCGAAGTTGAATACCTCCGCTCCAAGGGGCTTGCCCGCGGAGGCTCCATGGAAAACGCCGTTGTTCTTGACGATACAAAGATCCTCAATCCCGACGTCATGCGCCGTCCTGACGACTTTGTACGGCACAAAATCCTTGATTTCATCGGCGACATGGGGATGGCGCGCCTGCCCCTGCAGGGAAGCTTCAGCGTCGCCTGCTCAGGGCACGCCTTCAACAACCGCTTCCTCCGTAAGCTCCAGGAAGAAGGCGCTCTTGAAGAAGTCACGCTTACGGCTTCAGAACAGGCTCCCAAGACGCCCAAAACACCTCGGCGGACGTTTCTCCCCTCAATAGAGGATTCCCTGGTCCTTGCCTGACGCATCATCCTGCCCCGCATAAGCCTATTCCGCCGGAACGTCCGTCTTGCTTCAGCCCCGCAAAAGCCGAAGCAGGAGCAGGCGCTCCGGCGCTTGCTTTTCCATGGCAAGACCATTACAAGAATTTTCGCGGCGCGGTGCGCCTCAGCACATAGCTGCCTAACCTCCGAGACGTAGAGGAAAAAACGCCGCCTATCCTCCGATTCAAGCCGGATACGACTGCCGGCTCCCATCAACCCGCCACAGTGACATTCATTATGACTCCAGACATGACCCAAGAACGAGCCGTTCCCGCCGAAGCCCCCGAAACCTCTCTTGACTTCATTCGCACACGCATCAACCAGGACCTGGCCGACGGGCGCTACACCTGCGTGCACACCCGTTTCCCACCGGAGCCAAACGGCTATCTGCATATTGGGCATGCGAAATCCATCTGCCTCAACTTTGGCCTTGCCCGCGATTACCACGGCTTATGCAACCTGCGCTTTGACGATACAAACCCCGTCAAGGAAGATACCGAATACGTTGACTCCATCAGGGAAGACGTGCGCTGGCTCGGCGGCGAATGGGATGACAGGGAATTTTACGCCTCCGATTACTTTGAAAAGCTCTATGAATTTGCTGAGCAGCTTATCCGGGACGGCAAGGCGTATGTGGACAGCCAGAGTGCCGATGAAATCCGTGAAAACCGGGGCACCCTCACGCGCCCGGGCACGGAAAGCCCCTACAGGAACCGCTCTGTCGAGGAAAACCTTGATCTTTTCCGCAGGATGCGCGCCGGCGAATTTACCGACGGAACTCACGTGCTCCGCGCTAAAATCGACATGGCTGCTCCCAACATCGTCATGCGCGACCCCACGCTCTACCGCATCCGCCATGCCGCGCACCATCGTACCGGGGACACCTGGAAAATCTACCCGATGTACGATTTCACGCACTGCCTTTCGGATTCCATTGAAGGCATCACCCACTCTATCTGCACGCTTGAGTTTGTAAACAACCGCGAGCTGTACGACTGGGTCCTGGACGCGCTGCAGGTCTACCACCCGCAGCAGATAGAATTCGCCCGCCTGGGCATCACCTACACGGTGCTCTCCAAGCGCAAGCTCATCCACCTTGTTAAGGAAGGGCATGTGCGGGGCTGGGACGATCCCCGCATGCCCACCATCTGCGGGCTGCGCCGCCGCGGCTTTACCCCTGAAGCCATCCAGGATTTCTGTGCGCGCATCGGCGTTGCCAGGGCGGAAAATCTTGTTGAATACGGGCTCCTGGAATTCTGCGTGCGCGAGCAGCTCAACGCACTGGCCCCCCGCTACATGGCCGTTCTGGACCCGATAAAACTGATCATTGATAATTATCCGGAGGATCAGACGGAATGGTTTGACATGCCCGTCAGCCAGGACGGCACAATCCCCGGCGAGCGCAAGGTGCCCTTTGCCCGCGAGCTGTATATTGAACGCGACGACTTCCGCCTTGACCCGCCCAAGAAATTCCACAGGCTGTACCAGGGGGCCGAAGTCCGCCTGCGCTATGCCTATTACATCACCTGCACCAGCGTGGAATGCGATGAGAATGGACTGCCGCAGGTCATTCACTGCACCTACGACCCGCAGTCCAGAGGCGGGTCCAGCCCTGACGGGCGCAAGGTCAAGGGCACCATCCACTGGGTTTCCAGCCGCCACGCCGTTCCTGCGGAAGTGCGGCTCTACGACCACCTCTTTACGCTGGCCAACCTCAACGACGTGCCGGAAGGCAAAACCTTCCTGGATTTCCTCAATCCGGATTCCCTCAAAATCATCACTGCCATGATCGAACCCGCCCTGGCCGCCATGCCCGCGGGAAAAACCGTGCAGTTTGAGAGGCTGGGCTATTTTTGCCCTGACCCTGACGGAACCCCTGAAAAGCCTGTTTTCAACAGGACAGTCACTCTTAAAGATTCCTGGGCAAAGCAGGAACAGCGCCGTTGAACATTCCCCCAAAGATCAGGCGCGCCCAACAGGGGCGCGCCGCTCAGGGGGGCAGGAAAGACCTTAAGCCCCCTGCTTTTCCCCTCCCGGAGGCGTTCGCCCCGTCTCAATGCTCCCTGCCCCCGCTCCGCATCCTCCATTTCAGCCCCGTTTCCTCCCAAATCCCCCGTTTCTGGGTGGAAGTGAACGATGGCCGCCCACTCCCCCCTGCCGCCTCTCCGCAAAGCGCGGCCTGGAGACGCCGCGACCAGGTTGATTCGTGGTCTCTCACCTGCTCTGCCCTGAACATTCCCTGGCGCGTTGACGGCAAAGGACTGCGGCGCACCCTATACGTGCCCGCGCTGTATGGCCAAATGGCGCGTGAACAGTTTGCCGAAATTTCCTCGGAACGCACCCCCGCTGAAGAGGCTTCTCCCCCGCGCAGGAAAAACGCGCACCTGGCCCTTGGATTGTTCCTGCCGCTTCTTGTGTGGCACGGAATAACCCGCCACTGGTGGCTTGCCTGGGGACCTTCCGGGCAGCAATGGGAAGCCATGGGGGCGCTGCGCGCTGACCGCGTGCTGAGCGGTGAGTTTTTCCGCGCTGTCACAGCGCTCACGCTCCACGCAGACAGCGTCCACCTCTTCGGCAACATCCTCTTTGGCGCGCCTTTTTTCATTTTGCTCTGCGGCCGCATTGGCGCCGGAGCTGCTATGCTGCTGACCCTTTTTGCCGGTGCCTGCGCCAATATCTGCGAAGCCCTCTACCGGCACAATGCAAGCATGAGCCTTGGCTTTTCCACGGCGCTCTTCGCCGTTGTGGGCCTGCATGCGGCCTTTCTTGCCATGGATGAACTGCGCCTTGCGCAGAAGGTACGGCAGACAGAGCCCGGAAGCCTGCGGAGAGGCATCAAAAAAAGCCTTGTTTTCCTGGCCTGCGGCGGAGCCATCCTTGCCGCGCTGGGCGCCGACCCAGCCCCCAAAAGCGATTACGCCGCGCACATTTTCGGCTTGCTTGTCGGCCTGCTCACAGGCTTTGCAGCCGCCTTATGCAGCGCAAAAATCAAGGATTCGCCAGCCAGGCAGGCGCTCTGCGGGGCCATTGCCCTCTGCCTTGCCGCCGGCGCGTGGATTTGGGCTGTTGTGCGCGGTTCATAATAGGACGATTTTTCCATCTCAATGGAGCCAACTGTCAAATTAAGTCTAAACCCACTACACATTAAGCTGTTAATTTAACATGCACGTTAAATAGTTCTTGACTATTGATAAACCGCCAATCTTCAATAGTAGTTACTTGCTGCCTGCCGCTCCTACAGCATATTCATCGGATCCATATCCAAAGAAACGCGCATTTCCGCGTGGGGACGGGCGGCAAGCAACGCCGCGTAAACCTCGCGGATGGCTTTCCAGTCACGAGCCTTCAGGAGGCAATGCATCCTGCGCCGCCCGCGGAGCAATGCCAGGGGCGCGGGCGCGGGGCCAAGCACCGTTACGCCAAAAGTTCTTCCAGCATCTCTCAGCACCGCCGCAAGGCGTGTATTTTCATCCGCGCTTCCTTCCCATGAAGATGGAAAAGACATGCGCACCAGGGCCAGCTTGGAAAACGGCGGGTAAAAACGCTTTTTCCTGAGCTCGATTTCATGGGCGTAAAAGCCCTGGTAGTCGCCATTTTTTACAAATTTCCAGCAGTAATGCGAAGGATCCCGCGTTTGTATCAGCACCTTACCCGGCTTTTCGCCGCGCCCTGCCCGCCCTGCTGACTGCACCAGGAGCTGAAAGGTCCGCTCGCAGGCCCTGTAATCCGGCAGATTCAACCCTAAATCGCCGTCCGCCACCAGCGCCAGCGTGACATCCGGAAAATGGTGCCCTTTGGAAAGCATCTGCGTGCCAACCAGCACCTGGGCTTTCCGCGCGGCAAAGGCTTCCAGAATGGCCTCCATCTTCCCCGGGCAGCGCGTGCTGTCCCTATCCAGACGCAACACCCCGCACCCATCAGGCACAAGTGAGGCCAGCCATTCTTCCGCCTTTTCCGTACCCTGCCCCATCGGCAGGAAATGCATCCCCCTGCACGAGGGGCAGGGCGAGGGAAAAGGCACGCTGCATCCGCAGTAATGGCAGACCATCCTCTCCAGCCCCTTA
>JAGADT010000124.1 GCA_017613475.1 Desulfovibrionaceae bacterium
CCCGCCGCCAAAACCCCGCAGGGTTACGCAGCCAAGCAGCAAAAGAAGGCAGGCCAGAAGAGGAAGCGTTACCGTAAAGCCTTTTGGCTTTTCTGTGGAAATGAGCGTTCCAGGACGGCGCAGAAGCAGCAGGAGTGCGGCCGTGGATACGGCGCACACGGCCAGGAAGGCATCATCAGGGATAAAGCCGTTCAGCCCCAAGGCCAGCCCCACGGCGCCGCTGGAAACAAAGACGCCAGGCTCCGCGCAGGTACGGAAGCGCCGCAGCACAAGGCTCCCGCCCGCGGCATGGAACAGGCAGTTTCCGGCGCCCAGGCACAGGGACTGGGCAAGGATGCCGGCGTTAAGCCAGGTTCCAGCGCCAAGGAGCAGCAGGGCGCAGGGGAGCGCGCCGCCTATCCAGCGGGGGCGTTTGTCAAGCAGGAGCCCTGCCAGCCACTGCCCCCCGAAGGCCACAAGGTTATACAGGGCGAAAAGCCGCAGGATGGCGGTGTAATCATATTCCACCGTGGCGTGGTCAGCCAGCGCCGCGCCGCAGCAGCCATCCACGGCAAAATGCATGAGCGTGAGGAAAAAGATCAGCACGGGTTACCTGACCTCATTGGGAGCGGGAGTCGATGCAATGGAATATGAGCCGTCTTGTTCGCATGTGATGGCGAATGTTTTTTCCAGGGTGAACGGTTCACCTTTTTTATCAATCAGCTCGTAGCGGTAATTGGGGTCGCCCATAATAGTTACAAAATCATTTAGGCTGGATTGCCCTTTCTTTTTGCCGTCAGCTGGGATTTTTTTGTATCGGTAGTAATTGCCGGAAGCCAGCAGCCGGTAGCGTGCGGTTTTTCCCTTTTCTATGGCTTTTAACGGCACGGGAAGCATTGCCGCCTGCGGACCAAATTTTTCCAGAGCGCCGGAGGCTGACGCGGCGGCGATGGTATCGCTGTCAGGGCCGTAAACGGTGCATGTGTATTCGCAGGGTCCTGGCGTAATGAAAAAGATGACCCATTCTGTTCCGGCCAGGCGGGAGGAAATACTGGCTGTTTGTTCTTCGTCATAGGGCTGAATCCAGAGCGGAGGAGGCAGGGCAACATCCGCCCACGCGGAAAACACAAGGGCAAAAAGCGCCATGCAGGCGAGGATCGGGGCATACAGCAAGGTTGTTTTGCGTATTGTCATACCTCTAAGGGCTTGAGCTGGCGAAAGAGAAAATGGAAACCCCATCCTCATCTTTGGCAATGGCAAAGTCAACGGGAAAACAGCGGGGGTCCTGTTCATCCTGAGCCGTTGAGTCAGGCATGGGCGTTGGACCAGTGTGTGAGATTTCGCTTCAGCCCGTGGTGGCGTTAATGAATGAAAAGAGCCTGCCTGCCGGCAGGCTTTTTTTCGTTGAGAATCAGGGGGGAGAAACGCCGTGGCGCTACCTGAGCCCCTCGACCCGCACACGGGTCCTGTTGTGCCCCAGCATGCCTATCTGCCTGGCCGCGGCATAGGAAAGGTCAATGACATAGCCTTTGACAAAGGGTCCACGGTCATTGATGCGCACGACCACGCTTCTTCCTGTCCGCAGGCAGGTTACGCGCGCGTGGGAACCTAAGGGAAGCGTTTTGTGCGCGGCTGTCATGGCGTGTTGATTGTAGGTTTCTCCGCTGGACGTGGCCTTGCCGTGGTGATTTTTTCCGCCATACCAAACGGCGTAGCCTTCTTCTGCATAGCCGTGGGCTGATTTGAGCGGATAATAGGTGACGCCCCGCACGGTGTAGCCTTTGGAGGATCTGGCAGGGTGGGCGGCGTGGGCTTTTTCCTTATGAGCCGGTTTGGCCTGGTGTGCCGTGGCTTTTGCCTTGTGCGCTTTGCCGGGCTTTGCCTGATGATAGCTGGCGTGGTGTCTGTGGTTTTGGCTAGTGGCTTCTGCGGTCGAGGCGGCGCAGCCTGCAATGAGTACGGCTGCCAGCAGGGCCAGTCCACAGCGGCAGAGGGAGAGGTTACGGAATGTCCACATGGCGTCTCCAATTGGGCGGGGGGTCCGTTTGCGTGGAAAACAGGCGGTGAGAAGTCAGGGCAGCGGGTTTACTTCCTGGGGCATTTGGCGCCCACGCCGCCCAGCTGCTTGGCAAATTTTTCAGCATCCATCCTGTAGTCAAAGCCAGGGCCCATCACATAGGTGCCGGAACCGCGCGCGGACTGCATCTGCTGGGGGTTGCGGTTATCCAGTTCGATTTTTCCGCTGGAGCAGTACACATAGGTTTTGCTGGCCATGGCGCCGGATGCGCAGAACAGGGGCAGGGCCAGAACAGCCAGGGCAATGCACAGCTTTTTCATGGGGGATTCTCCGGGGAATGGGGGTTGTGCCTCAGGGTATGTTCCCGCTCTGCCCGCATTCAGGGCAGGCATGAGGAGAAATTTGAGGCGGGATGATGGGTTATCATACGCCTGAGCGCGGGGAAGCGTCAACTCCGCCGGCTGGACCCGCGCAAGAGGCAAGGACCAGCTTTTCCGCGCGGGAAAAAGCGCCCGCGGGGATGGTCCGCAGGCGCCTTGTTTCTGTTCTTGCTGGATGCCGGCTTACTTGTAGAGCCCCTCCGCCATTTTCGTTACGCCCTCTTCGCCAGGCAGGGCAGGGTACGCCTTTTTGAGGGCCGCTGCAAAGGCTTCTGCCGTAGGGCAGGCAGCCCTGAGCTTCTTCAGCGTTTCGAGGTACTCCAGGCGGAAGGCAACGGCATCGCTGCCGGCAAGTCCACCGTGTCCGCCGATAAAATATTTGCAGCCGGAATTGAGCGCTGCTTTGGCTGATGCAAGTTCCGCGTCAATGGCGGCGGCGGTTTTCAGCTGCAGGTGGTTCATGTGCGCTTTGGCAAAGGCCCAGTGCGTGTAGTAGACCTGCTTTTCTCCAATAACGATATTGGCTGCCGGGAATCCCGGCGAAGGGCTTTTCTGGAAGGTGAAGGGCACGCCCGCCAGCATTACTGTTGCGCCAAAGGGGACTTCCGCAGCCTGGACTTCAGGAATATCCACGATGCTGTCCCCAAAGGTCTTTTTGAAATGGGCCATCATGCCGCTGTACACCTCGCCCCTGATGAAGGCGGGCATGCCTTGGGGCATGATTGAAGGCACATTGGGGACGGCGCCTTCGTGATAGTCCGTAACCACCTGCCTGACCGGTTTTTTCAGGGCAGCGGCGTAATCGCTGAACTGCTTGAAGTCTTCTTTGAACAGCGGCAGTTCCATGAGCACAAGCCCGTCTTTGCCTTCCACAATGAGGCTTGTATTTTTCATGACGTCGTTGGAATTGTACACATGCGCGGTAAAGCCCTCGCATTTCAGCGCTTCAAAGCTTCCCTTGGCGCTGGCGGGCACTGCCGCAAGCAACAGGGCAAACAGGGACAGGATAAGGCGTTTCATAGGCGGCCTCCTTTGTTTTCGCGCCGCGCCGGAAGGATGCTGCGGCTGCGGCACGGCATTGATGCCAGTTTTTTGCCTGATGTGGCTTTTTTACGCCAGCCTGGATAATCAGCGCAAGAGCCGCCAGGTCAAATTGTTGATGCCATGAAGGCGGGTCCTTTGTTGTCCTTTCGTCTCAAAAATGATACGCAAATCCATAAAAATGAGACGAAAGGCAGGAAAACCATGACGACCAAGCGGCAGGACTGCATTCTTGCCTGCCTGAAGCAGGGAGCCTCCTCGAGGGAGGAAATCGCCTCCTGCCTGGA
>JAGADT010000013.1 GCA_017613475.1 Desulfovibrionaceae bacterium
AGCTGGGAGGCAGCCTGCGGGCAGCAGGCTTTCCTGAAAGGAAACGTGCCGTCCCCCGGGCTGAGCCGCCTGAAACGCCTCTTCCCCATTCACCCTTTGTCCGGGAGCGTTGCGATACGCCGCCCGCTCCCCTGACAGAAAAGACATGCGCCAAATAACTACAAGACGTCATCAGAAACTCGCCGACGTCCTGGCCAAGCGGCAGCCGGACCTGACCCTTGTCCTGGCCAATATCCACGATCCGCATAATGTCTCCGCCATTTACCGGAGCGCCGACGCCTTTGGCGTAACCGGCATCCACCTGTATTACACCGACACGCCCTTTCCGACCCTGGGGCGCAAAAGCTCAGCCTCTGCGCGGAAATGGGTGGAATCCTACCGCCATTCCTCCAGGGAGGAGATGCTCTCCGCGCTGAAGGCGCAGGGCTGCACAATCCTCGCCACCAGCTGCTCGGCCGCTTCACGCCCCTTTGGCGAATACGATTTCACAAAGCCCACGGCCATCATCATGGGCAATGAGCACAGCGGCGTTCCCGAAGAGCTCACGGGCATCGCCGATGGCGAGCTGTACATCCCCATGTACGGCATGATCCAGAGTTTCAACGTGTCTGTGGCGGCGGCGCTCATCCTATATGAGGCGTCGCGCCAGCGCGCCCTGGCCGGCATGTACGATGCCCCGCGCTTTTCAGCTGAAGAATACGCGAAAAGGCTCGAGGCCTGGATTGAAAAATAACATGGCGGCGTGACGGAGCTGCCGCGCGCCGGACATGCCCGCGCACTCCGCTTGCGCACCTTTCTATACAAATCACAACGTATTACGTCCGTACCTTGCAGCAAGGATTCTCCACTATGAATATGAAGCAGTTAACAGCAAACTCTCAGCGCCGCGCGGGCTGGCTTACCCTGTGCATCGCTTTTCTTGCCTGCCTGGGGCTGGCGCTCGGCGCCGTCACGGCAGCAGACGCCCAGGCTCAAAACATCCCGGCGCGCACTGCCAAAAAAATGGCCGCTCCGGCAAAAAAAGCAGGGGCTGCCAAATCACAGGCTGTGAAGTCCGCGGCGGGGAAAAAGCAGGCCCCAGCGGGCAGGCAGGCCGCCCAGGGGCTCAAGGCAGACCTCAAAAAGCCTGCTAAAAGCAGCGGCGCCCACAAGGCGGCTGCCGCTTCAGGCAAAAAGCAGGCAGGCCAGGAAGCCGCCCCCCAGGCAGCGCCGGCCGTTTTCTCCTTCGCCGATGTGGAACGCCTTGCAGGCGAGCTCGCGGCCAAAGCCTACGTTTCCCCCAAAAACGAAACCCCGGAATTTCTGCGCAGGCTGAGCTACGAACAATGGGCGGAGCTTCGCTTCAAGGAAGAATGCACCTTCTGGCGCAGTGAAAAGCTGCCTTTTGAACTGCAGTTCTTCCACCCCGGTTCCGTGTATGATACGCCTGTGCGGATCCACATTGTGGATAAGGGGCGTGTCCAGGACATGGCCTTCTCCCAGGACATGTTCGTTTCAGGGCCCCCGGAGCTTGAGGAAAAGCTGAAAGGGCGCACACTGAATTTTGCCGGATTCCGCCTGCTTTACCCCATCAAGGGCGGCATTCACCGCGATGAAATCGCCTCCTTCCTCGGCGCGACGTATTTCCGTGCCCTCAGCCGTAACGCCGGCTACGGGCTCTCAGCCCTGGGGCTCTCCATCAACACAGCCGTGCCAGGCTCGGAGGAATTCCCCAACTTCACCGAATTCTGGATAGTCAAGCCGGCCCCCGGAGATACCTCAGTGCTTATTTACGCGCTCATGAATTCACCCAGCATGACCGGCGCATACACCTTTGAGGTAACCCCAGGCGAAACAACGTTCATGGATGTAAGCTGCACGCTTTTCGAACGGAACAGCGCCCGCGGCGGGCGCAAGCTGGGCATCGCCCCGCTGGCCAGCATGTTCCTTTCAGGCGGCGAGCAGATGCCTGACTCCCCCTTCAAGCCGGAAGTCCATAATTCCGACGGGCTGCTGCTCAAAAATGCCGAAGGCAACTGGCTGTGGTCCCCGCTCAATAATCCGCGCAGGCTTGAAACCTACACCTTCTCCATGGAAAATCCCCGCGGCTTTGGCCTGATGCAGCGCGACGTCACCTTCGCGCACTACCAGGATGTGACCGCCCGCTACGACCTCCGCCCCTCGCTGTGGGTTGAGCCCCAGGGGCAGTGGGGCAGCGGACACCTGGAGCTTATTGAAATCCCCACAAGCACCGTCATCCACAACAATATCCTCGCCTTCTGGGTTCCTGATTCTCCCGCTGTGCAGAAGCCCGGCGAAACGCCGCCCCAGGGGCACTCCTACGCCTACAGGATGCACTGGATGCGCCCGGGCGCGGCCCCGCACAGCCTGGGCAGGGTTTCTGATACCCAGGCTACCCTCTCCACAGACGGCTCTACCGCCTCCTTTGTTGTGGAATTTACAGGCAAGGAACTCAACAGCATTCCTGCGGATACAGGCCTTTTCTGCCCTCTTGAACTGCCGTCCAACGTGACTGTCACGGAGAAAAAGCTCATCAAGAACCAGCAGACAGGCGGCTGGACGCTCTCCTTTACAGCCCGCCTGCCCAAAGAAGAAGGCTTCCTCCAAAACCTCCTGCCCAACAGGCCGAACCTCGCCCCCCTGCGTTTCCGGGCCATGCTGAAGCGGGGGGAAAACCTGCCGGATCCCCTTACTGAGGTCTGGAATTACGATCTGCAACGCTGAGGCTGACCAATGCTGACAAATTCTAAACTCCGCACCGATGAACACGCCCTGCGTGTCAGGGACCGCGTGCTGCTCTATGTGAGGGGCATGACCCTCCCCACGCCGGATACGCTCGATATCGCCGCAGAAGCCCTGCGCAGGTCTGATCCTGACGCGACTACGGAAGAAACCATGCGCATCCTCATGGAACTGTTGACCGAGCGCGGCGCCCTGCCTATCCGGCAGGACAACCGCAGCTGGCCTCCTCTCACCCGCAGGTCCATGATTGCCGGCGAGCTTGACCGCGCGCCGTGGCTTACGGCCGCGGGCCGCTTCATCCGCGGGCTCTTCAGCAAAAAGCAAAACGACGAGGCGCGCCATGACTGACCGCCATACATGGAAAAGCGCCGCGGTCTCCCGCCGCAGGATTTTCCTCGCGCTGATTCTCATTCCCTCGCTCTATGCGGCATGGACCATGTACTCCATGCTGCCACACACGGCGAATATCTTCCTGGAAATCGGCCTTGGCCTGCTCTTTGCCATCCTCTTCGCCTGGATTTCCATAGGCTTCTGGAGCTCCATGGCCGGGCTCTGGCTCCTCATCAAGGGCGTGGACCGCTTTTCCCCGCTGGCCGGCATCGCCCCGGACAATTTTGAAATTGATCCGTCCGTCCGCACGGCGCTGCTTTTCCCCGTATACAATGAAGACGCGAAAAACGTCATGGCGGGCGTGCGCACCATCTGGCGCTCGCTCGTGGCCACAGGGCGCAGCGAGCAGTTTGACATCTTCATCCTGAGCGATTCCACCTCGCCTGACGCCTGGATTGCCGAAGAAGAAGCCTGGCACCTCTTCTGCTGCGAAGAAAAAGCCTTCAATAAAGTCTTCTACCGCCGCCGCCACAAAAACACGCGCCGGAAAAGCGGCAACGTGTCTGACTTCTGCCGGCGATGGGGCGCGCAGTACCGCTACATGATCGTCTTTGATGCAGACAGCCTGCTCACCGGCCCCTGCATGCTGCGCATGGTGCAGGCCATGGAAGCCAATCCGCGCCTCGGCATCCTCCAGACCATGCCGCAGCTTGTGAATGCCTCCAGCTTCCTAAGCAGGATGCAGCAGTTCGCGAGCCACCTCTACGGGCCGATTTTTGGCGCGGGGCTCCACTTCTGGCAGCTTGGCGACG
>JAGADT010000125.1 GCA_017613475.1 Desulfovibrionaceae bacterium
CGGCCGCGGCGTCTTTCTTTCTTTTAATAAACGCCGGGGGATCGAGGCAGACAAGGCTGAAGCGCCGCCCCTCATCCCTTAGGCTTTCAAGCAGGGTCAGGGCGTCACCCTTAAGGCATTCAGCTTCCGCGCCCGGAGCATTGCGCCGCAAATTTTCCCTGGCGGCGTCCAGGGCGGAGGCAGAGGCATCCATAAAGGCCACGTGCTTCGCGCCGTTCAGGGCTGCCATGCAGCCAAAGCCGCCAGCGTACGAAAAGGCATCCAGCGCTGTTTCCCCCGCAAAACGCCCGGCGGTAAGGCGGTTGACGCGCTGGTCATAAAACCAGCCTGTTTTCTGGCCGCCCTTGTCCGGAGCAAACGGCGCGGCAAAGCGGGCACCGTTTTCCACGACCTCCACGTTTTCGGGCATGGAGCCTTCCACGCATTCGACATACTGGGGCAGACCCTCCAGCGCGCGGGAGGCCGTGTCGTTGCGCAGGGCGATGACGGAGGGGCGCAGGAGCTCCTGCAGGGCATCGAGGATGGGCTCGCGCAGGGCTTCCATGCCGGCGGTGTTGAACTGCACGCTGAGGATATTCCCGTAGCGGTCAACAATGAGCCCGGGCAGGAAGTCGCCCTCGCTGTGGCAGAGCCGGTAGTAGGGAACGTCAAAAAGCCGTTCGCGCAGGGTGAGCGCCCTTTTCAGGCGTTCCCGCACAAGGTCGGCAGCATTGCTGCTTTTATTCTTTTGCCCCAGCTGCGAACCTTGCAAAGCCTCCGTTTCCTGCAGGTGAGCAGAAGGGGCAATGCCCCCGCGGGTGAGCAGGCGCACGGCAATAAGGGAGGAGGGGTTCACATAGCCCTCCCCCAGCTTTGCCCCCTGCGCGTCGCGGATTTCCACGGCTTCCCCGGGTGCAAAATCGGTCAGCGCCTGGCGCGAAACGTCAATTTCGTTGCTGAAGATCCACAGGTGGCCGGCGCGGATCCGGCGGTCCTCACGTTTCTTGAGGTACAGTGTACGCAGCTGCTGCATGGTGAAGGCGGGGTTGAGTGATTGCCGGTTTTGTTCAGCAGGCCAGGAGATAAATCCAGATGCCCGCGTTCAGGCAGAGCATGAGGAAAATGGCGGCGGAGGCCATGTCCTTGGCGGCTTTGATCAGGGGGTGGAAGTCGGTGGAAACAAGGTCGCAGGTTTTTTCAACGGCGCTGTTCAGCAGTTCCGCAGCCATGACGCCAAGCCAGCCGCCAAGGGCCAGGAGCCAGCGGGCAGGGGAGCTCCCTGCTGCAGGAAGCGCGATGCAGAGGATGAGCAGCACGGCGCATTCCTGGCGGAAGGCCCGTTCACCGAGCCACGCGGTGCGCAGCCCTGCAAGGGAGTTCTTCAGGGCTTTGAGCAGCGGTGCGGCAATGCCGCATTTATTCAAGTTCATCATCAGCGGGCTCGGGAAACATTTAGTTTTTGCTGAATGAAAAGATCCGCGGGGCGGGGGCGGCAATGCGCGTTTATTCGTGTGCCTTTTGCGAAGCCTTTGCAAAGGCCGAGGCTAAAGGTCAGTGAATAAAAGCAGCAATGCTGCCCCCGCCTTGTTTATCTATACTTAGGCCGTGATCTGCTGCTTGAGGATGGCAAAGGCCTCGTCAATGCCGGAGGGGTTCGGGCCGCCGGCCTGGGCTTGGTCAGGGCGTCCGCCGCCTGAGCCGCCGATGGGGGCTGCCACGGCCTTGATGAGGCTGGGCGCGGTGAAGCGGCCATGCAGGTCCTTGGAGACATGCAGGATGAGCGAGGCTTTCCCCTCGGGATTTTCAGCATCCGGCGCGGCAATGCAGATGACGCCTGAGGCGTGCTTGCTGCGCACGTCATCCATGACTTCGCGCAGGGTCTTGATGGGCATGGGGCTGAGCTTGCCCGTGATCACCAGGACGCCGTTGAGCGTTTCCTCCGTCATGGCATCGTTTTTGCTGGAGGCGGCCAGGGCGCGGTCAAGGTCGCGGCGCAGGGCCTTATTGTCCTTGAGCAGGTTTTCCACCCTGGCAGGCACTTCTTCGGGGCGGCTTTTCAGCATTCCGGAAAGCTGGGCCAGCTCAGCCCGCTCCCTGTTGATGTGGCTGAGCGCGTTCCAGCCGGTCAGCGCTTCAATGCGGCGCACGCCGGCGGAAATGCCGGATTCGGAAAGCAGCACAAAGGCGCCGGCCTGGCCCGTGGTCGCAAGGTGCGTGCCGCCGCAGAGTTCGCGGGATTCGGTGTATTCATCCGTGCCAACGGTGACAACGCGCACGGAATCCCCGTATTTTTCGCCAAAGAGGGCCATGGCTCCGGTGCCCAGCGCTTCCTCGCGCGGCATGACGCGCGAATTCACGGGATAGTTGGCCATGATGGCGGCGTTGACATCGTGTTCAACCTGCTTCAGCTCCTCATCGGTCATGGGCGCGATGTGCGAAAAGTCGAAGCGCAGGCGCTCAGGGGTGACAAGGGAGCCTGCCTGGCGCACATGGTCGCCCAGGACGCGGCGCAGGGCTGCGTGCAGCAGGTGCGTGCAGGTATGCGAGCGGGCGGAAGCAAGGCGGGTTTCGCGGCAGACTTCCATCTGCACTTCTTCATCCGGCAGGAAGCGGCCTTCCGTCACGCGGATTTTCATCACCGTAAGCTCGGGCGAAGGCTTGAGGGTCTCGATGACCTCGGCTTTGCCGGACTCTTCTGCGGAAAGGATTGTCATCTCGCCGGTGTCGCCTTCCTGGCCGCCGGAGGCGCCGTAGAAGGGGGTGCGGTTGGCAACAATGTAGCCCTCGTCGCCTTTGCCCAGGGATTCCGCGGGGGCCGCGTCCGCATCAAGCAGCGCCGCAATGCGGCCGGAGGCGGATAAGGTGTCGTAGCCCACGAACTGGCTCTTCAGCCCGTCTTCAAGGAGGCGGGCAAAGCGGGCGCCAAGGTCTTTTTCTCCGGAGCCCTTCCAGTTTGCCCTGGCGCGGCGGCGCTGTTCAAGCATGGCGTCTTCAAAGCCCTTGGTGTCCACGCTGAAGCCGCGTTTTTCCGCGATGTCATTCACGATGTCGATGGGGAAGCCGTAGGTGTCGTACAGGCGGAACACAACGTCGCCGGGGAGGCTTTGCTCGGACGCGCGGGCCGCCATTTCGCTTTCAAGCAGGGCAAGGCCCTTGTCGAGCGTCTGGCCGAAGCGCTCTTCTTCTTCCCTGACAACGCGGGACATGAAGTCCGCGCGTTCGTTGAGCTCCGGATACTGCCCTCCCATAACTTCGGCAACTTTCAGCGCCATTTTCCAGAGGAAGGGCTCCTGCATGCCGATGAGCCGGCCAAAGCGGTAGGCGCGGCGGATCAGGCGGCGCAGGATGTAGCTGCGGCCTTCGTTGGAGGGGAGGATGCCGTCGGCAATCATGAAGGCGATGGCCCGGCTGTGGTCGGCGATGACGCGCAGGGCGGTATCGGTATCCGGGGAGTCGTGGTACTTCACGCCGGCAAGGCCCGCCATGTACTGGATGAACACCTGGAAGAGGTCGGTATCGTAGTTGGAGCGGACACCCTGGCATATTGCGCTGATGCGCTCAAGGCCCATGCCTGTGTCGATGGAGGGGCGGGGCAGGGGCGTGCGCGTGCCGTCCGCAGCCTGGTTGTACTGCATGAAGACCAGATTCCAGATTTCCAGGAAGCGGTCGCAGTCGCATTTGCCAATGCCGCAGTTGGGGCCGCAGGCCATGTCGGCGCCCTGGTCCACATGGATTTCGGAGCAGGGTCCGCAGGGGCCGGTGTCGCCCATGGACCAGAAGTTGTCTTTTTCGCCCAGGCGGTAGATGCGGTTGGGGTCAACGCCGGCAACATTCACCCAGAGGTCAAAGGCTTCGTCGTCGTCCTTGTAAATGGTGACGTAAAGCTTTTCCTTGGGCAGCTTCAGGACTTCCGTAACGAATTCCCAGGCCATGCGGATGGCATCTTCCTTGAAGTAGTCCCCAAAGGAAAAGTTGCCCAGCATTTCAAAGAAGGTGTGGTGCCGCGCCGTGCGGCCCACGTTGTCCAGGTCGTTGTGCTTGCCGCCTACGCGGAGGCATTTCTGCGCGGTGGTGGCACGGGTGTATTCGCGCTTTTCCTGGCCCAGGAAGAGGCGCTTGAACTGGACCATGCCTGCGTTGGTGAACAGCAGGGAGGGGTCATCCCGCGGAATGAGCGAGGATGAGGCGACTTCCTGGTGCCCGTATTTTTTGAAATGATCGAGAAACTTCTGACGGATTTCCTGAGCTGTGAGCATGCTTGCTCCCTGTTTTGCGTACGATGCGTGAAGTGCTGTCGGGTTAAAGTCTTATGGAAAGCGCCGTGTATGAAAACGCGGCAGCGGGGTTACAGATCGCTCTCTTCCAGGGGAGGGAAGGGGTCTTCCGACATGGTGTTTTCGCCCTGGATGTCTTCAGGTCCGTCTGAAGACGCTGCGAGCGGATGCATGCCAAGATGCTCGCGCAGCTTGGCCTCAATGGCGGCGCTGAGGTCCGCGTTTTCATCCAGGAGCGCGCGGACTTTTTCCTTGCCCATGCCGAGCTTTTCCGCGCCAAAGGCATACCATGCGCCGCTTTTGTCGATGATGCCGGCATCCACGCCCATGTCGATGAGTTCCCCTGAGCGGGAAATGCCCTGCCCCCAGATGATGTCGAACTTGGCTTCGCGGAATGGCGGGGCCATCTTATTTTTAACAACTTTGACCCGCGTGAGCGAGCCAAAGGCTTCGTCCTTGTCTTTCAGCGTCTGGATTTTGCGGATGTCCATGCGGATGGAGCTGTAGAATTTGAGGGCCTGTCCGCCTGTGGTGGTTTCCGGGCTGCCGTAGCCGGTGACGCCGATTTTCATGCGGATCTGGTTGATGAAAATAACGGCTGCGCGGGATTTGTGGATGGAGCCGGTGAGCTTGCGGAGGGCGTGGCTCATCAGGCGGGCGTGCCCGCCGACCTGGGTTTCGCCCATGGAGCCATCCAGTTCCGCCTGGGGAATCAGGGCGGCGACGGAGTCAATAACCACCAGGTCCACGGCCGCCGAACGCACCAGCATGTCCGCGATTTCCAGCGCCTGTTCCCCGTGGTCGGGCTGGGAGACAAGCAGCTCGTCGGTTTTTACGCCAAGCCTCTTGGCATAGTAGATATCCAGGGCATGCTCGGCGTCAATAAAGGCGGCCGTGCCTCCGCGCTTCTGGCATTCGGCGATGACGTGGAGCGCCAGCGTTGTCTTGCCTGAGGATTCTGGCCCGTAAATTTCCGTTACGCGGCCGCGCGGCACGCCGCCGATGCCCAGGGCCAGATCGACGCCGATGGAGCCTGTGGGAATAACCGGCACGTTGACATGGACATCGTCGGACAGGCGCATGACAGCTCCCTGCCCGAAACGGCGTTCAATGGTGGTCAGCGCTGTCTGCAAGGCTTCTGCGCGTGCGTCTTCCGGCGTCACGGTTGCTTTTTTCGCCATGATTCTCTCCATGTGCTGTCCGTTAAGAAGGAACGTTGTCTGATAACGCGGTATGTAAAAATGTTTCTGCAGGGCGGCGCTTATTCCAGGAGCCCCTGCTCGCTGCCGCCCCTGAGCCCAAGGTGCCTGTAGGCGCGGGCTGTTGCCATGCGCCCGCGGGGGGTGCGCTTTAAAAACCCGCACTGGATCAGGTACGGTTCGTAAATTTCTTCGACAGTGCGCACTTCTTCAGCCACGGCGGCGGCAAGGGTTTTTACGCCCACAGGCCCCCCGTTGTAAAATTCTATGAGCACGCCCAAAAGTTTCCTGTCCATCTGGTCAAGCCCAAACTCATCTACGTCCATGCGGTTCAGGGCGTTGACGGACTGGGCGGCGTCCACCACTCCCTCGCCGTACACGGCGGCGAAATCCCTCACCCTTCTCAAGAGGCGGTTGGCGATGCGCGGTGTCCCGCGGGCCCTGCGGCCGATTTCCAGTGCGCCGTCCTCTGTGACGGGCACGCCCAGGATGCGCGCTGAGCGCTGCACCACGCGGGCCAGCTCTTCCGGAGTGTAAAATTCCAGGCGGCTGATGATGCCGAAGCGGTCCCGCAGGGGGGAGGAAATCAGCCCGATGCGCGTGGTTGCGCCCACAAGGGTGAAGGGTTCCAGGTCAATCTTGACGGTGCGCGCGGCCGGACCCTGCCCAATCACCAGGTCAAGCTTGAAGTCTTCCAGGGCGGGGTAGAGAATTTCCTCCACGGCTATGGGCATCCTGTGGATTTCATCAATAAAAAGGATGTCGTGCCTGGACAGGTTGGTGAGGATGGCGGCTAAGTCCCCGCTGCGTTCCAGGACAGGGCCGGACGTGCAGACAAGGTTGACGCCCAGCTCTGCGGCCATAATCTGGGCCAGCGTTGTTTTGCCAAGGCCGGGGTTGCCATGGAACAGGGTGTGGTCCATGGCCTGCCCGCGCTCCTTGGCCGCATTGAGGTAGACCCGCAGGTTGGCGCGGAGCTCCTCCTGACCGATGAAATCTTCAAGCCTGGTCGGGCGGATGCTTTCGTCTGCGGCCGGGCGGTTTGGCGCGGCGGAGACGATGGGGCGGGCGTCATCATGGCTCATGCCGTTTCTCCCTGGCGGACGCGGGCCATGGCCCTGAGGGCAGCGCGCAGGGCGCCGCTGACATCCAGATCCGGTTCATCCTCTAAAATTTTCTTAAGGATCGGCGTGCTTTCCGCTTCGCTGTAGCCAAGCCCTTCAAGCCCGGACAAAACATCACGGAATATGCCGCCGGGCTTTGCTCCCGGGGTGGCGGTAGGCAGGCCCGCAGCCTCGATTTTGTCCTTCATCTCAAGGAAAATGCGCTGGGCCGTTTTTTTGCCTATTCCCGAGACGCGTGTCAGCGCGTCCGGGTCGTTTTCAGCGACAAGCCGGCGCAGGTCGTCCGGGCGGAAAACAGAAAGGATGGCCAGCGCGGTCCTTGCCCCCACTTTGGTCAGTCCAGTGAGCTTGAGGAAGGTCTGCCGCTCATCCCATGTTTCAAAGCCAAAGAGTTCCTGCGCGTCTTCGCGGACAGCAAGAGACGTGTAAAAGCAGACCTGCCCGCCTGGCGAGGGCAGGCGGCAGAGGGTGTGCGCGGGTAAAAAAAGCTCGTATCCAACGCCGTACGCCGTGATGACCACGGCGGAATTGACGGTGAACTGAGCAAGCCGGCCTTCAACGTACGCAATCATGGGAAACGGTTATAGCGGATTTTGCCCCAAGTGGGAAGATGCCGCAGCGCAGGCGGAAATGGCGTGTTTCCAAAGGATTTTTGCGCCCCCGCCGGCGTTATGAAGAATGGCTGGCCTGCTGCTTTATGTTGTCCGGCAGCGGGCCGCAGAACACTGCGCGCCCCTTTTCCAGGCGCAGCAGGTGCGTCACGGACGGAATGAGGTCTTCAGCCCTGTGGGAGACCAGCACAATCTGCACGCCGCGGGCGATGAGCTCGCTAATGAGTTCAAGCACATGCGCGCGGGCCGCGGGGTCAAGCCCTGAGCAGGGTTCATCCAGCAGAAGCATGTCAGGGGTGCCTGCCAGGGCGCGGGCCAGGAACATGCGGCGCATTTCGCCTGTGGAGCAGCGGCGGATGGAGCGCTCTGCCAGGTGTTCAACGCCAAGGAGCGCCATGCATTCCCGCGCTTCCCGGCGGTCCGCCTCAGAAAGCGTGCGGTACACGCCCACGCTGTTGTCTATGCCTGAGCAGACAAGCTCTTCGCCCGTAATGTCGTAAGTGTAGGTGGCCTGCTGCAGGTCGGAAACAAGGCGGATGCCCCTGCGGATGCCTTCCAGCATGGTCTGCAGGCCGCCCTGCCTGGGGAGGAACCTGCGTATGCTGCCGCCTGCGGCGGGGAATTCATCGCCGGCGAGCAGGCGCATCAGCGTGGATTTGCCGGCGCCGTTTTCGCCAAGCAC
>JAGADT010000014.1 GCA_017613475.1 Desulfovibrionaceae bacterium
GTGCAAAGCCGCAGCTTGTATGAAAGTGTCTGGCACGCCCATTAAGGGCATGAACCAAAATACAACGTATCCCCGCACTGTGAGCAGCCTGTTCGGTGCGTAGGATGGCGTCCCGCAGCAAAGCACGGCCAATTCCCTGTCGCTGAAGAGAGGTTTCCACACTGTGAAAAGCCTTGGCGGGGGGAGCCTATTTGGAAGGCGAGTCCGGCCGAGGCACATCCATTTGCAGATCAATGCCGAAAAGGGCTCCCATGTCCTCAACTTGCAAAGTGCCCGGCATGGCGGCAGGAGCGACATTCAGCGTCGGCGGCAGAAGGTCGGCGGCATTGACGCCACGCAGGGTGAACAACTCTTCAGGCGCGGCATCAAGACGGCGGCCTACGCCGTAGAGCGCGGCGGCCACATGCTTGCACATGCGGGCGCTGTCCGGGCAGGAACAGGAAAAACGTATCTCCTTCGGGGAAGGGAACATGCCCGTCGCCGGATCACAGATGACTGTCATGATCTCGCTTGAAAGCTTGCCGCGCAATAGGTCAATCAGTGTGGCAATCTGACCGGCGCATCCGGCACAGAGCGCTTGCCAGCGCCTGGCGGGCAGGGTGGCGATGTGGACTGCGACATCATAGAGGCTGCTGCCGAGCACCTTGGCCCTGACCTCTCCTGCCTTAATCTCAAGATGGCAGACGCAGCCGTGGCGCACATAGTCGCGACCTCTGGGCAGCCTGTTAGCGAAATCGGCATAATGCTCAAGATTGGTGCACCAGCTTTTGCCCCAGAACGTTTTGGCCAGGGTTCCCGTAAAAGCGGCAACGGGATGAAGCTGCATGCCCTTTGCCTGCAGCTTTGCAAGCATCTTTTCCGCTTTCTTTATCTTTTCCTGCACGGAGACATAGGTGGGAAAACCATAAGGCATACTTACTCCATTACCTGTGTCGCATCCAGACGGACAAGATCAAACAGTTCTTCATCGCTCAAGGCTGTTACGTTCAATTCGGCAGTGCTTCCGAGAACTTCAGTTGCCAGATCGCGTTTTTCCCGAATAAGCGCATCAATTCTTTCTTCCAGCGTGCCTTTGGTGATGCATTTGTGCACAAGAACGTTCTTTTTCTGTCCTATGCGATAGGCGCGATCCGTGGCCTGATCCTCCACAGCAGGGTTCCACCAGCGATCAAAATGGATGACATGCCCGGCCTCCGTCAGCGTCAGTCCCGTACCGCCCACTTTGAGAGTCAGAACCATGAACGGCGGGCCGTCCGGCGATTGGAAGGTATCCACAACGTCCTGACGTTTCCTGACGGGTACGCCGCCGTGCAAGGTCAGCCCTTCTGCATGGAATATTTCGGTCAGGTGTCGGGCCAGAGGATCGACAATTTCACGGAACTGCGTGAACACCAGCAGCTTTTCCTGGCGAGCGGCAAAGGTGCCGCACAAGTCGCCCATTGCCTGGAATTTGCCTGAGGCCTCCGGCACATATGCGCCGCTGCCGGCCTGCGCCGGATGATTGCACACCTGCTTGAGCAACATGAGGCTTTGCAGAACCACCATACGCCGCTGCCGCCGAGCTTCGGGAGAAGCGTCCAACTCTTCCAGGACGTTACGCAGCCTAGTGGTTATGCCAACATAAATACGCGCCTGTAGTTTGGTCAGGTGGCAGTACAGGGGCACTTCAGTCTTGTCGGGCAGCGAATCTATGACGGTTTTGTCCGTCTTCATACGCCGCAGGATATAGGGTGCGGTAAGACGGCGCAGCGGAGCAAACCGTGTTTCGGAGCGGCCCATCTTTTTCACATGGGCGGCAAAGGCTTTTGCGCTGCCCAGCAGGCCGGGATTGAGAAAATCGAACAGTGCCCAGAGGTCGGAGAGGCCGTTTTCTATGGGCGTGCCGGTCAGTGCGATGCGGGCGCCCGCCTGAAGCGCCCGTACGGACTTGCTTTGTCGTGTGGCTGCGTTCTTGATGGCCTGCGCTTCGTCGGCAATAACGCGCTTCCATGTGCGATCGGCCAGCCAGGACATGCCCGAGCAGCTTGCATAACTGACCAGCACAAGGTCAAAACTGTCCAAAGCTCCGGGGGCGACGTAAGAAGCCAATTCGTCCTTGCCCATGCCGTGCAGCGCGAGGCAGCGCAGCTCCGGAGCGAAGCGCCGCGCCTCAGCCAACCAGTTGTCCAGCAGGGAAGCCGGGGCCACAAGCAGGCTGGGGCCGTTGCCACGTTCTTTCAGCAGCAGCGCCAGAATCTGCATGGTCTTGCCAAGCCCCATGTCATCGGCAAGACAGGCGCCAAGGCCAAGTTTACCAAGAAACGACAACCATTCCACGCCGCAGGCCTGATAGGGGCGGAGCTTGGCCCGCAGCCCGTGAATTTTGGCCTTGGCTTCCCTTCGCGTGGCGGAGAGCAGCTCTTTGAAACCTTTTCCCGGCAGGGGCAAGGACCATGCACGCACCGTTTCGTCCTCAGCGCCCCGTGTCGGGCCGATGCCTTCGGAAAAGCCGGCCAGGAGCCGCATTCCCTGGGTGAAGGTGAGATCCCCAGCAGCGGCCTGCTCCTCTACGGCCTTCCAGTGATCCAGCGCCTGTCGTAATTTTTCCCTGTCCAGCTCGATCCACTGACCCTTAAAAAGGACGAGGCCGTCCTGCGCCTGGTCAAGCAGTCGGGCAAGTTCTTCTGGAGAGCATTCCTCCTCGCCGACGGCGACGCGGATGTTCACATCCACCAGCGCCTGCGCGCCCAGCAGTGACGCCTCCCGCATGTTAAGCACCGCATTGACCACGGGGCGGCGGCGCTGCCGCCACCAGTCTGGAAGGCGGACGCCTATGCCGCAGGCTTCAAGAGTATCGGCGCTCTTGAGAAACATGTGGGCCTTTCCTGGCTCCCAAGGCCACGGCTGGTAAATTGAGCTGTCATCAACCATAGCCTGCACCCAGGGCAGGGATTGCGCCGCCTTGTGTAACGGCTCCAGCAGGCGCAGGAGGGCAGGTTTGTCCTGAACCGAGGCATACTGTCGCAATGCGTTGGATAGCGGCACATGGCGGGGCTGCCCTTTTTCATTGAGCCCTATGGCGTAAGTGGCCAGGAAGGCGAAGGGACGCTCGACGTCCATCCTGTTTTCCGCGAGGTGAAAGAAGATGCGTCCCACATGACGCCACTGCGGCGCGGATTCCTGAAGAAAGGCGGCAATGCCGCCCTGTGCCGCCGCAGCTTCGGCGCACCAGGCGAGCAGCTTTTGCCACAGCGTCTGGAGCATATCCCGATTCAGGTATTCGCCTCCATGCATTGGCGGAGCGGCGG
The DNA here is from genome assembly GCA_017613475.1 of Desulfovibrionaceae bacterium. Taxonomy (GTDB): domain Bacteria; phylum Desulfobacterota; class Desulfovibrionia; order Desulfovibrionales; family Desulfovibrionaceae; genus Avidesulfovibrio. The sequence continues at coordinate 3,288 of JAGADT010000014.1, forward strand.
CGAGCCATTGTTCAGATACCGCGGGCAGGGGAATGGCCGGTATGCGGCGCGCCTCATCACCGGCCTCGCAGTCAGGGGATGCCACATGGCACAGGGCGGTGATGCAGGCTGCGCTGACCGTATGCCAGAAAGCACGGACTGCATCCGCTCCAGGGCGGCGGCAGGCGCCGAGACGGAACCATTGCTCCTGCCAGGTTGCGGCCTCCCCGCCTTCCCAGCGTAGCCGGCCCGCCGGGGAAAGGATGATGCTTTGCTGTTGGTTGGACATGGTGGATACCGTCCTCTTCCAAATGTTCCAGTGCCGTGATCATGGCAACGCCTCAGAACCGTGGCTGATTCTGTGCATCAGAAGCCATGACAATGAGCCGCTTCACCACTTTCGGAAGCCTGGAGCCAGCGACAACTCACCGTTCTCGCCGCTGAAGGCCGTGCGCAATAAAGCCGTGCCCATGCCCACCTCAACGGTGACGCACTTGGGAGGCAGATTTTCCGTCATCATGACGCGGAATGCATAAGTCTCTAAACGTAAGAAGAAAAAAAGAGCGCGAAAAAGGCCTCATTTCTGGATTCCGCCACGGCTGCCGTCCTTTGCCTGTTGCCGTAACCTGCCACAGGTCGCGCGAGGTGGCAATCGCTGCGTACCAGAGTCGGTATACTCGGGCAGTCTCATGTACCCGAAACGCCGGACGAAGCTTATAGCTACCGCAGCTCCTTCTATTTTTGCCGCATGGACACGGCGGGCAAAAACCTCTATCCTGAAGCCAAAAGGAGAGAGCTATGCCCGTCGTGTTACGGCTCGGCCCGTACCGTTTCTTCTTTTACTCCAATGAGGGCATGCCGCCCAAGGCACCACACATCCACGTCCGGGGAGGCGGTGGCGAAGCAAAAATCTCTCTGGAAGCGCCGTTCGAGGTGCTGCTCAATGCGGGATATTCCGCAAGGGATTTGGAACATCTGCGCGACCTTGTCCAGCAACATTGCACCGCGCTACGGGAGGAATATCATGACTATTTCGCCTAGCAGGGTCTGGTTCGACGAGCACAGCATGTGGGTGGAGCTGGCTGATGCCCGCATCCTCGGCGTGCCGCTGGCATGGTTTCCCCGGCTACTGGACGCCACGCCGGCGCAGCGCAATGCCGTGGAACTGAGCCCCTTCGGCCTGCACTGGGATGCCTTGGATGAAGACATCTCCATTGAGGGCCTGCTTGCCGGACAGGGGGATCTGACCCGCCCCGGCAAAAACGCTGCATGAACCATGGGTACATCATTCTGCACGGGCAGATGAAGGGCTACCACGACGGCTCTTTTGTGAACGAACTGGCAGGTGATTCGTTGCTTGCTCAACAGTTGCCGACCATATACCGTTATTGTCTTTCCATACA
>JAGADT010000126.1 GCA_017613475.1 Desulfovibrionaceae bacterium
GGCTCAGCCTTTTTTATTGCCCTGATTTGTTTTACCCTTGCATTGGCAATCCGCAAAAAAGACAGATTCATCATTTCACTCCTGCTGTATACCCTTATCAGCGGGATGACTGACGTCTATATTCAGCGCTCAAACGCCCTTGCCATTATCTTTTTCTCCCTGGGGCTCTTTTATGGCAAGGAGCTCCAGGAAGGACCAGGAAACAAAAAAATCCCTGCCTTGGAGGATCATCATGGACACGTCTCTTTCCCCCAGTGAATTCCATATCGTGAACGCCGCTGCCTTTGCTGCAAAAGGCGACCAGCGCAGCCTCAGGCAGGCGCTTGAAGCCGGGCTTGATGCCGGCGTGAGCATCAATGAATTTAAGGAAATCCTTGTCCAGCTTTACGCGTACTGCGGATTTCCCCGCAGCCTCAATGCCCTGCAGACGCTCAGGAAGCTTGTTGACGCCCGCGGAGGCAAGGACAGCGAAGGTCCCCAGCCAACCCCCTTCCCCAAAACCGATATGCTTGCCCTTGGCGATGCAAACCAGACAAAGCTGATCGGAAGGGAAATCAAGGGCGGGCTTTTTGACTTTGCGCCGGCCATCGACGAGTACCTCAAGTCCCACCTGTTCGGCGATATTTTCGCCAGGGATAACGTGAGCTGGAAAGTGCGCGAAATGGCCACCGTTGCCATGCTGGCTGCCAGGCACAATGTGGACGCCCAGCTTAAAGGGCACATCTCCATTGCCAAAAACAACGGCGTAAGCGACGAGCAGATTGAAGATATCGTGAGCATTGCCCGCGGCGGGCAGGGCGGCGCGCCCCGCACGGGTGTTTTCCCCACAGGGGAGCCCAACACGGCTTACGCGGGCTATTTCAGCGGCAAATCCTGGCTTGCCGCCCTGACGCGGGACGGCTCCCTCAACACCTCCATCGCCAACGTGACCTTTGAACCTGGATGCCGCAACAACTGGCATTCACACAGCGGCGGGCAGATCCTCATCGGCACGGGAGGCTCAGGATGGTACCAGGAACGCGGCAAGCAAGCCATCCGCATCCTGCCGGGAACCGTAGTTGAAATCCCGCAGAATGCTGAACACTGGCACGGCGCCGCGCCGGACAGCTGGTTCTCCCACCTTGCCATCACCTGCAACCCCGAAACAAACAAGAGCACCTGGCTTGAGCCTGTATCGGACGAAGACTACCAGGCCGCGGCCGGACGCAGGCCCAAATAAGGCCGGGCTCCCGGGCAAGAACTGAAAATGCGCGCCGCACCACCCCCGTGATGCGGCGCTTTTTTTTTGCTGTGAAAACAGGGCTGGACACGCCGGAAAGCCAGGCCCGGGGCAGGAGCCTGCCCGTATCATGCAGAAGTCCGCGCGGGAAGCGGCGCAGGCCCGCCAGCGCCTTCCTTCCCGCGTTCTCCACGCATGCAAAAAGCCCGCCTTTCCGGAGAAAGGCGGGCTTTGCTTTTCCAGCAGGGGTCCCGCCGGGAACAGCCCGGGGGGAATGCCGCGGATTAACGCTTGCTGTACTGGTAGCGGGCGCGGGCGGCACGCAGACCGTACTTTTTGCGTTCCTTCTTGCGGGCATCGCGGGTCAGGAAGCCGGCGCGCTTCAGGACGCCGCGAAGTTCAGGATCAGCTTCAAGCAGGGCGCGGGAAATGCCGTGGCGCACAGCTTCAGCCTGGCCGGTCATGCCGCCGCCGCACACGTTGACCTTAACATCGTACTTGTCGGCGAGCTTGGTCAGCGTCAGGGGCTGGCGGATAATCATCTGCAGGGTCTTGCGGGGGAAATAATCTTCCAGCGCACGGCCATTCACTTCAATTGAGCCGCTGCCAGCATACAGGCGGGTACGGGCAGTGGCGGTTTTACGACGGCCGGTGCCGTAATCGAATGTAGACATGATCGACTCCTGATTAGTAAGTGAGGGTCAGGGCTTTGGGAGCCTGGGCAGCATGGGGATGCTCAGGTCCGGCATACACCTTGAGTTTTTTCAGCATATCGCGGCCGAGGCGATTCTTCGGAAGCATGCCGCGCACAGCAGCCTTCAGCACTTCCGCGGGCTTGGTTTCCAGCATGGTGGAGAGCGTCGTGGTCTTGAGGCCGCCCACATAGCCGGAATGGCGGTAGTACTTTTTCTCTTCCATCTTTTTGCCCGTCACCTTGATCTTTTCGCAGTTGACAACGATGATGAAATCGCCGTTGTCCAGATGCGGGGCAAACTCAGGTTTATGCTTTCCGCGCAGGCGATGCGCGATCTGGGCGGCAAGGCGGCCGAGCACCTGCCCGCTGCCATCCACCACATACCAATCATGCTCAATATGCTCCATAGTGGGGCTGAACGTCTTCATGAGAAGCGTCTCCTCGTGCAATTAGTAGCGCGCTTTACGCGCGAAGCGAAATAAAATCCCCGCCAATAGCGGATATGCCTGGAATTACGCAAGGCATTCCGTCTGGCCGAAGGCAGGCTGCGGGAACATTACGCTGTTTCTGACGCCAACACGGGGTAACGGGCCTATGAAGGGTCTGCAAGCCGCCCGCGCAGGCGCCATGGCACTGAAATACCCGGGGCTATGCGCTGTAAAAAATGCCTTCATGCAGCTTGCCTGAAACAAAGCAGGGCAAATCGCCGTCACGGCTTACCCTGTTCACTACAGCCTCCTGAGTATGCACCAAGCTATTGGAAATTGCAAGCGAAAAAGCGCAGATTTGCATTTTTAACGCGCTGCGGCTTGCGTCCTGCCCGTGCCTGCGCTACCAAGAGGCATCTTCTTTTTTTCAGGAGTTCTGCATGGCCCCGCGCACCTACCATATCCTCACCTTTGGCTGCCAGATGAATGTTACCGACTCGCAATGGCTCGCCCGCGCCCTTGAAAAGCGCGGATTCAGCGCGGCGCCGCTTGAAGAAGCCCGCGTTGCCATTGTGAACACCTGCTCCGTCCGTGAAAAGCCTGAGCTGAAGGTATACAGCGCGCTTGGCCGCATCCGCCACGCGAGCCGCAATGTTCCCGGAGCTTTTGCCGTTGTTGCCGGCTGCGTTGCCCAGCAGATTGGGTCAGGGTTCTTTGAAAAATTCCCGCACGTGCGCCTGGTTGTTGGCGGAGACGCCATCGGCAGCGCGCCTGAAGCCATTGAAAGGCTCTGCCAGGAGCCCGGGCTCAGGCTCAACCTCACGGATTTTTCAGCCAGCTACAACGAACGGGACCCTGCCATTGGCCCCTCGGATACGCTCCCGCCGGTCGCCTTTGTCAACATCATGCAGGGCTGCAACAACTTCTGCGCCTACTGCATTGTGCCCTACACAAGGGGCAGGCAGAAATCCCGGTCCAGCGAAGCCATCCTGGATGAATGCCGGGCCGTGCTGGACAGGGGCGCAAAAGAAATCACCCTGCTGGGGCAAAACGTCAATTCCTACGGCATGGATAACGGCGAGACCTCCGGCCCCAGCCGCTTTGCCGAGCTTCTCTGCAGGGTAGCGGAACTTCCGGGCCTCCTGCGCCTGCGCTTTGTGACGCCGCATCCCAAGGACCTTTCCCCCGAGGTCATCCGCCTGTTTGGCGAGCTGCCCCAGCTCTGCCCCCGCCTGCACCTGCCCCTGCAGGCCGGCTCTGACGCTGTGCTGAAACGCATGGGCCGCAAGTACGACAGCGCAGCCTACATGCGCCTGGTTGAAGCGCTGCGCAAAGCCTGCCCGGATATCGCCCTCTCCACCGACCTCATTGTCGGCTTCCCAGGCGAATCGGAAGAAGATTTCCGCCAGACGCTGCATCTTGTGCAGGAAGCGGGCTTTATGTCCGGCTTTTCCTTCTGCTATTCAGACAGGCCGGGCACGGCTTCCGCCGGCTTTGACGGCAAAATCGCCGCGGAAGAAAAGCTGGAGCGCCTTGAGCGCCTCCAGGCACAGCTGGAGCAGCAGGCTGAAGCCTGGCTGGCAGGCAGGGTCGGCAGGCGCACGGATATTTTGCTTGAAGGCGCAAGCCGCAAGGGGTCCGGCGCTTCCGCTGCCGAAAGCTGGCAGGGCAAGGACCCGTGGGGCGACACCGTCAATATCGCCCTGCCCGCCGGGCACCCGGGTGACCTGGTGCGCGTGGAAATTTCGGCGGCCAAGCGCCATTCCCTCATGGGCACTGTTCTGTAGGGAAAAAGGCGCCTTCCCCTCCGACCCTTGACAACAAGCGGCTTTTCCAGAAAATCATCTCTTCGAGATTTCCAGAATTTTCCACTATTCGTTCCTAAGGAGACGGCCATGCCCATCAAGATTCCCGAAGATTTGCCCGCGCGCCACGTTCTTGAAAACGAAAACATTTTCGTCATGACCGAATCCAGGGCCAACCGCCAGGACATCCGGCCCCTCGAAATTGCCATCGTCAACCTCATGCCCACCAAGATCGCCACGGAAACGCAGCTCCTGCGCCTGCTGGGCAATACCCCCATCCAGGTCAACATCACCCTTGTGCGGGCGGCCGGGCATGTTTCCAAAAACACGTCCGCCGAGCACCTGGAACGCTTCTACACCACCTTTGACCAGATCCAGAACAAGACCTACGACGGCATGATCATCACCGGCGCGCCGGTTGAAAAGCTGCCCTATGAAGAAGTCGATTACTGGAACGAGCTTACGGACATCATGGATTTTTCCGCGCAGCGGGTGCATTCCACCATGTTCATCTGCTGGGGCGCGCAGGCCGGGCTGTACCACCTCTACGGCATTCCCAAGTACAACCTGCCCAAAAAGCTCTCCGGCATTTTCCCGCATAAGATCATACAGCCCAACAACAAGCTCTTCCGCGGCTTTGACGATGTGTTTGAAGCCCCGCACTCGCGCTATACCGAAGTCCGCCGCGAGGATATCCGCCGCATCGGCGCGCTGCAGATTCTGGCGGAATCGGAGGAAGCGGGCATCCTGATTGCCGGCACGCGCGACAACCGCCAGATCTTCATCACCGGGCACCTTGAATACGACGGGGACACCCTTGATAAGGAATACCGCCGGGATGTTGCCAAGGGGCTGGATATTCAGCCGCCCTGCCACTATTACCCTAATGACAACCCGGACAACGCCCCCCGCGTGACCTGGCGCGCCCACGCCCACCTCTTTTACTCCAACTGGCTCAATTACTGCGTGTACCAGGAAACGCCCTTCTTCCTTGAAGACATCAAGCAGTAAGCCCCAGATCCCATCCGGAAAAAGCGCCCGGAGCTGCCCGGCCCCAATGTCATTGGGTTAAGCTAACTCTTTCAAGTTACAGTTTTTCTTACAGCCGTAGATCTTTCTGCGGCTGTTTTGATATGCTTAAAAAGCTGATGCCAGGGAAAAAGAGGCCGTTTCTCCCCTGCATGAATGGCAATACTCTCCGGAACGGTGAGGATCACTATGAAGAGAAAGACTGCAAAAGAAATTCTGGCTGATTCCTTCCGTGAACTCACGGGGCAGAAACCGGCTGACCGGATAACGGTCA
>JAGADT010000127.1 GCA_017613475.1 Desulfovibrionaceae bacterium
CCATTTAAAGAAAAACAACGAGATAAAAATGGTACTGTACGTGCAGTATATGTTTTTCCTCTTCGCATGCAAATGAAGAGTTAGGTTGGGTAAATTGCAACTCTAGCCATGTAGAAAATGGTTAAGGCCGCCTGCATGTAAGCTCATGCTGCGGCCTTTATGTTGAATTAAACGGCCGTTAGGCTAGTCGTTGTCCCGCAGAAGAACGTCCCTGGGACTCATGCTGCCGAGGAAGGCGCCAAGGTAGCGGCCCTGGAGGCCGTGCAGGTAAGGCGCCTTGGCGGACCTGGCCTGGGGCTCCTCAAATGCCAGGGTAAAGGCTTCCTGCGCCCGCTGCAGGAAAGCGGCCATTTCAGGCGTGCCCATCATCAGGCTGGGGTCAACACCCGGAGTAACCCACTTGGGCAGGGGCTCGCGGTATTCCAGGACAATTTTGGTTTCCCAGAAATTGAGCGATTCCAGGCAGTAGCGCTGGGCAAGCCAAAGGATTTCCTTCCCCTTTTCCTTGATGGTTTCAAGAGGGTAGAAAAGCGGGGAAAAGGGGTCCTTCTGGGCGGAAACAATCCTCACCGTGCCGCTGAATTCACGCTCTCCAAACAGCGCCTGGCTGGTCACGGGCATATCGGGGTAGGAACTGCCCGCAGGGTCCCACTGGAAGCCCTTGGGCGTTTCTCCGTAGGCAATAATGGCCATGGGGGCGGAAGGATCCCTGGCGCTGCCGTACACGGCCACCCAGGCCTGCGGCGAGCGGTAGCCCACGTCCGTCATGATCAGGGGCGAGCTTTGCCCGCTGGTAATCAGCGGCAGCGTGCAGGAAATGCTGACGGAAGGATAGCCATTGGAGACAAAGCCATCCTGCGTGAAACCGCGGATCAGGGGCGAGCATCCAAGAACCAACAGGCAGCAGGCTGCAGCCAGCGCGGCCTTGAGATGGTGAAGGCGAACCATGCGAAACTCCTTGGAAAAGGTGCCGGTATGGGCAATGCCTTGGGGGGGAGCCCGGGCATTGTTTTCTAAAGGTGACGCTACGTGATTTGCGGCTTTTGTCAATGCGCCTGCGTTTTGCCGCGGAGGCGCTCATGTTCCGCGCAGCCTGTGCTGCCTGCAAAAAGTTTGCTGGTCGCAGGCTTGACCGAATCTGGAAAAACAGGTAAAAGCCAAGCAAACGGAAAGATTCCGTTTTTCTTTTTACCCGTTGTCCTGATCCAGTGAAGGGATAGCGGGGTCATTTTTTGCCCGTGCTTGTTCTGGGCACAACGGTTCAGCAGAGCCGTGAGGAGAATAGTATGTCCATTCCTATTTCCCGGCAGGGTCTTCAAGCCTTGGAAGCCGAGCTGGAACAGCTGAAAAAGGAACGCCCTGCGGTTATTCAGGCCATTAAGGAAGCCCGCGAAGAAGGCGACCTGCGTGAAAACGCAGGTTACGACGCGGCCCGTGAGCGCCAGGGGCTTCTTGAGGCCCGCATCAACTATATTGAATCCAGAATGCAGCTGTTCAATGTGATTGATCTGGAGACCCTTGAAGGCGAAAGGGTTATGTTTGGCGCAACCGTCATGGTGGAAGACGAAGACACTGGCGAAACCAAGGTGTATACGCTTCTTGGACCTGATGAAGCGGATTACTCCAAGGGCAGCATCTCCACGCTTTCTCCCATGGGCAAGGCCCTGCTTGGCAAGGAAGTCGGGGATGAAGTTGTTGTGGATGCGCCGCGCGGCAAGATCACGTACGAAATCATTGATGTTTCCTTTGGCAAAAAGTAGCCTTCCCGGGCGTTCGCTATGCGCGTTATAAGGCCCTTTCCCTTATGGAAAGGGCCTTTTCACTATCTGAAAAGCAAGCAGGGGAAGCGATGAATAACGCTGCCGGCCGCATTTTTTACATGCAGACTTTTGGCTGCAAGGTGAACCAGTACGAAACAGAAGCGCTGCGCGAAGCCTGGATCAAAGGCGGCGGCGTGGAAACGGATGATCCCGCGGCGGCGGATGTGATCCTTATCAATTCCTGCGCAGTTACGGCAGCGGCCGTCAGCGACCTGCGGCAGGCGCTGCGCCGCCTGCATGATGCCGCGCCCAATGCCAAAATCCTGCTGACCGGCTGCGCGGCATCCAGGGCTGCGCGGAGCAGGGAGGCCCTGCCCCTGGATGGGTTTCCAGGGGTTCATTGCCTCATTGACCCCCGCCGCAAGGATGCCCTGCTGAACGTGTTTTCCCCGGATGGGCTGCGCGCCGTGGAAAGCGTTGGCGCGCCGCAGAAGGCTCAATACCCGCCTCTGCAAATAGCTTCTTTCGCCAGGTCCCGGGCGGTGCTCAAGGTGCAGGATGGCTGTTCGCACCGCTGCACCTACTGCATTGTGCCGCTGACGCGCGGGCCCTCGTGCAGCCGCTCAGCATCGGAGGTGGTCAGCGAGGCGAGGCGGCTTATGGAAGCGGGCTATGCCGAAATCATGATTTCCGGCATCAACCTGCGCCAGTATGCCTGCCGTGCCGAAGGCTGCGCTGATTTCTGGGATCTCCTGCTGCGTTTGGAGCGCGAGCTTGCCCCTGAATGGGCGGGGCGCGCGCGTTTCCGCATCAGTTCCGTAGAGCCAAGCCAGCTGGATGAGCGGGGTCTTGCGGCACTTGCCGCTTCCAGCCTGGTATGCCCCCACCTGCACCTTTCTTTGCAGAGCGGCAGCAATGCGGTGCTTGCCCGCATGGGCAGGGGCCATTACAAGGCGGAGGATTTGCTACGCGCTGTGGACGCGCTCAGGCGTATCTGGCCGCGTTTTGGCCTGGGGGCGGATATCCTGACGGGCTTCCCCGGCGAGAGCCCTGAGGAGGCGGAAGAAACGGTCCGCCTTGTGCGTGAGCTGCCCCTGACCTACACGCACGTTTTCCCCTATTCCGAGCGTCCGGGAACCATTGCGGCAGCCATGCCCGGGGCAGTGCCCGTTCCTGAAAGGAAGCGCAGGGCGGCCCGTCTGCGCGAAATTGTGGGGGAAAAGCGCAGGAATTTTCTGGAAAGCCTTGTGGGCGTGCCGAGCCTCGTTGCGCTTGAAACACTCGGCAACGGGCATAACGAATGGTACGCGCCCTGCCGTGTGGAAGGGGAGCCTAAAAGCGCAGGGCAGGGCTTCTGCCCATGCGGGCTGTCCGCGTTGAAAAGGGCTCGCTGGTCGTCGTTCCTGCGTGAAGAGGAGCATCCTGTTTCTGCACTCGCCCTTATCCCTGCCCAAAAGAACCAATGAAAAACGCCCCAGGAGGTTTCCCTCCGGGGGCGTTGTTTTTCAGTCAGCAGTGTTGCTTACATGTTTTCGCAGATGGCCTTGCCGAAGCCGGAGCAGGACACCTTGGTGGCGCCGGGCATCTGGCGTTCGAGGTCGTAGGTTACGATCTTCTTTTCAACAGTCTTGGCAATGGCCTTGCGGACCAGTTCCGCAGCTTCGCGCCAGCCCAGGAAGTCCAGCATCATGGCGCCGGAGAGGATCAGGGAGCCGGGGTTGACTTTGTCCATGCCGGCGTACTTGGGC
>JAGADT010000128.1 GCA_017613475.1 Desulfovibrionaceae bacterium
GATCCGTTTGGGCAGCCCTGGCACCCGCGGCAATAAGGTTGCCATACTTGGCAAGGGCCGGGGTGCCGCTCATGGGCACAGCCAGTGTGTAGCAGCCCGAATTCATCGGCACGCGCGAGGCTAAGGGAACCCACGAGCGGGATCCGGAACCCGGGGCGGCAAGGGCATCGCGCACCAAAGGCTGGTAGGCAAAGCATGTTCCGTCGCCTAAGCGTTCCAGGGTCGGCGGCGTGCCGTCCTGGCCCCTGAGGCGCAGATCCGCCATTTCACGGCGGGCCTGGTCAAGCAGGAGCACAGACCAGGGGAAGGTCTGATCCGTATCGGGGAGCGTGTACTGCAGGATGGATTTCAGCCGCTCTTCTGTTGCCTCTCCGGCAAGCGGGAGCAGCAGCCTTTCCATCCCCGCCTTATCGCTCCTGGAGGCCTTGCCGTATAACGATGTTAAGCTCTGCGCGCTGTCCAGCATAGAATTGCCGCGGACTGTCAGCATCTGCACGCCCAGCGCCTGGGACTTAAGCAGAAGCGGCGCGGAGGAATCCGAGCTTGCCGCCTGCGCAAGGCTCTGCGCCTCGACAGCCGGCAGGCCCATCAGCGTTTTTCCCCATTTGGTCAGCCAGTCCTTTTGCCCGGCGACAGAGGGTTTTATGGCCCGCCACTTCTGCAGTGCGGAAAGCGCCGCGGGGAAATGCCTGTTGGCCAGCGCTGCCTCTGTCAGCCGCGTGCAGGCCAGCTCCTCCTGCCCGCGGGGAACAGCCGTGCCCTGGAGCAGCTCGCTGTAAAGCGATTCCGCCTCCATCATCTTTCCGGCATTCCAGGCTTTTTCCGCCCTCTGCCAAAGCGTCGTTCCGGCGGCCGGCTTAACAGGCTGCTGCACAGCAGGCGCCGTAGGCCTGGAGCCAGGCTCACCCGGAGGAAAGATGATCACTTTCTTCATGCATCCAGCCAGAGCCAACGCCACACACAGCAGCACGATTGTTGACAGAGAACGCCTCATCACATCTATCCTCGCAAAAGCCTGAATCGATTCCTCAAAACACCGGCTGCCATTACAGCACGGCTTTGGCCAAATGGCAGGCAGCGGCATGCCCGCCGCCCAGCTCACGGAAAAGCGGCCGCTCATGGCGGCAGCGTTCCTCAGCAAGAGGGCATCTGGGGTGAAAAACACAGCCTGACGGCGGATCCAACGGGCTGGGCGGTTCTCCCAAGAGAACAAGCGGAGCTTTTGCCCCGGGTTTTCTTGAAGATGCCGCCGCCAGAAGCGCCTGCGTGTAGGGATGCGCGGGCGCGCTGAAAAGCTGCCTGCACGAAGCCAGCTCCACCAGCCGCCCCAGGTACATCACGGCCACGCGGTCGCTCACATGCCCGACAACAGCCAGGTCATGCGAAATGAACAGGCACGAAAAACGGTACCGCTGCTGCATCCCTTTGAACAGGTTCAGCACCTGTGCCTGCACAGAAGCATCCAGCGCGGAAACGGCTTCATCGCAGGCCACAAAATCCGGCCTGGTTATAAACGCGCGGGCAATGGCAATCCGCTGGCGCTGCCCGCCTGAAAATTCATGCGGATACAGCGCAGCCTGCTCCGGCGCAAGACCAACCTGCTCCAGCATTTCCGCCACGCGCCTGCGGCATTCCTCCGCGGGAACACCCGCCGCGCGCAGCGGCTCCGCCACAGATGACCCAACTTTCATCCGTGGATCCAGCGAAGAAAACGGGTCTTGAAAAACCATCTGCAGGCGGCGCGCAGCCCCCTGCCCTGGCCCAAGATGCGCGATGGATTCGCCCTGGAACAAAATATCGCCGCTGTCCAGAGGCAAAAGGCGGAGAATCAGCCGGGCCAGCGTGGATTTGCCGCATCCTGATTCGCCAACAAGCCCCAGCGTCTCCCCTTTTCCCACGGTGAACGAAACATCATCCACCGCCAGCAGGCGGTCCGACTTCTGCCCGAACAGCCCGCGGCGGACGCCGAAGCTGCAGGAAACATGCCGCACTTCAAGGCAATTTTCCGGCTTCTCAGCACTCATAACGCATACATGGCGCGGACCCTGCCGGCATGTGCCCTGTAAAAAGCCGCTGCCCGCGCGTTCCTGAGCGCTGCATTCCGCCTGCAAAAACAAACACGGCAGCGCCCCACCTGTTCATAAAGCAAAAGCCAGCGTTACGCGCCATGGGATGCCTTTTCAATCCAGATGACGCTTCCCTGGCGTCCTGTCACCCTGGCGACCCTGTAGGAAAAGAAAAGCTCAGGCAGCGAAGCCGTGCACAAATCCAGCCCGTACACGCGGTCCGGGCGGAGTCCCGCCTCTGCAAGCTGGTCACGCGTCATCCGCCAAAGGTCCACCATTTTCGTTTCAGCATCATACCACTGGTCAAAATCCGGCCCCCATTCCGAGGCGTAATTGATAAACTCAGATTGCTTCGGCCCCAGGCTGGGGCCCCGGACTGCGGACAAATCAGCAGGTTTCAGGCCATAATGGCGGCAAAAGCTCTCCACCGCCTTGCCGGGGAAATTCTGCCTGCTGCCGCGCCAGCCTGCATGGATGGCCGCAATGTGCCTCCCTCCTGCATGGGCAAGCAAGATAGGCTGGCAGTCCGCCGTCTTTATGAGCAGGCCAATGCCAGGCCTGCACGCAGCTAGCCCATCGGCCTCGCGCACGGGATCCCCCGGGCTTGGATCAAACACCATTTCCGTGCCATGCACCTGGGAAAGCTCCGCCAAAGCGTCAATCCCCAGCTTTTTGCGGAGCGCCTCGAGATTGGCAGACACATGGGAGGGATCATCCCCAACGCTTGAAGAAATATTGCCATCGTTCCAGGGCGCCTGGGAAACGCCGCCTGCCCGCGTCTGAAAAACACAGCGGACACCGGAAATACCTGGAAAGACAAAGGGAATGCATGTTGGTTCCATCACGGCACCATCCTTTCCCGGGCAAACCAGTGAAGCCCGTCTTCCGTAACCATCCCGCACAGGGGCCTGTCCCAGGGGCGGCGCTCAAGCTGGGCAACCACCTGAAACGAATATACCATGGCCACCGTCTGCACGGACTGCCAGGCAGGCCTGGCCAGCAGGCGGTCATAGTACCCGCCGCCGTAGCCCAGGCGAAACCCCGCCAAATCCAGGGCAACAGCCGGAACAACAAGCAAATCCGGCACCGTATCCACAGCAGGGCATCTTTCAGGCGAAGGCTCCAAAATGCCAAAGGAGCCCGGCACCAAATCCGGCTCGCCGGCACACCTGGCAAATTCCAAAAGCCCCCTGGAGCCATCTGGGGCACGAACGCAGCGCGGCATCAAAAGCGCCTTCCCCTCCTCAAGAGCCCTGGCCCTGAGCAGCGAGGTCTCCATTTCGCCATGGATAGACGCATACAAGCCTATTGTTCCCGCATCCTGCCAGGCCCTGGAGGCCAGCAGAAACGCGGAAGCGCGCCGGGACTGCGCCAGCGCTTCAGCCGGAAACTCTCGGGAAAAAGCAGACCTTCGCGCAAGAAAGCCCCTGCGCAAAACATGCCGGTCGTCCTGCTTCATACTGTACTCCAGGCAAACAGGGCCGTGCTAACGGAATGCCCTGCGCAACATCTTGTGAAAAATACAGATACCATATATTGTAGAGAGATGCAAAGCACGTTTCCCCCATTCTGGATCATCGCGGGCGACCTCCATGGCAAGCTTGGCCGCCTGGACGACATCCCCGGGCTCTCCACCGCTGCCGGAATCCTCATTACCGGAGATATTACCACCGCCGGCGGCGCCGCCAGCGCCAGGAACCTGCTGGAAAAAATTCAGCGCCGCAACCCCAGGGTCCTGGCACTCTTTGGAAATATGGACAGGTCCGACACTGCAGAATGGCTTGAGGAAACAGGGCAGGGACTCCACAGGAAGGTCTTTGAGCTCACCCCGGAAACAGCCGTCATGGGGCTTGGTGGCTCCAACTTTACACCGTTTGGAACCCCCAGCGAATTTTCCGAAGCCAGCCTGGAAGCCTGGCTGGAAGACATGTGGCGCAAAGCCCGCGCGTACCGGCAGGTCATCCTGCTGTCCCACACGCCGCCCTACGGGACCAAATGCGACCACATCGGGAACGGCCGCCACGCGGGATCCCAGGCTGTGCGGAATTTTATCCTTGAATGCCAGCCGGCAGCCTGCCTGTGCGGCCACATTCATGAAGCAAGGGCGGAAGACATGCTGGGAAAGAGCCTCATCGTGAATCCAGGCTCGCTGAACGCCGGCGGCTACGCCGTGCTGACACCAGGGCACACCCCCCTTGCAGCAAGGCACCTGCTGTAAAAATTTTTTCGGTATTTGGACATCATCCTGCTGCGCGGATACGCCTGCGCCGGGATTTTTATGAAGGCCGCACCGGCAGGAAAAAATACAAATCTGCCGAAAAGCCGACCAACTTTTTTTGAGGATCCGCATGTCACCCATTGAAATTTTTGATGACGATCAGGAACAAGCCGCGCATGTAGCCGAAACAGAACAGGAAAAACCCAAGCCTGCCCGCAGGTCCCGCAAGGCGTCCAGGGAGACCCCTGCCGAAGCGGCCCCCGAAGCAAAGGCCCCCAAAAAGCGCAGCCGCCCCAGTAAAAAAAGCCAGCCCGCCGATGCGGAAACAGCCCAGCCCGCCGCGGCTGAAGCCGCCCCTGAGGAAGCGCCGCAGCCGGCGAAGCGCCCACGCAGGCAGCGCAGCACCCGCAAGCAGGCTCCGGCGCAGGAAAACGCCGAAACCACGCAAAGTGCAGCCACGGAACCTGCCTCCCAGCCTGAAGAAAACGCTCCAAACGCGCAGGAAACGCCGCCTGCGCCCAAAAAACGGCGCACACGTTCAGCCAAAAAGAATACTGAAGAGGCTCTTCAGGGAACGCTCATCACCACAGATCCCCTGGCTCTTCTGGAAGAGAAAGCCGCAAAGCAATCCAAGGCGGCCCCCCCTGCAAAGAAGGCCCCCCTTCTGCCGGCTGCCAGGCAGGCCATGGCCGTATCCACGCAGGCAGATTCCAATCTGTCCGGGCAAAACAGGCCTCCTGTGCTTGATGACTTTTCTTTCACCCCGCCGCCGGATGCAGGCGCCTACAAGCCAGAGCCCGCGCCGCTTCCGGCAGATATTCCCGCTCCGCAGCCCGCCCCTGCCCAAAAAGCGCAGCCAGAAGAGGCAGCGAAACAGGCAGTGCCTGAACCAACACCGTTGGAACCAGCACCGTTGGAACCAACACTGTTGGAACCAACAGCATTGGAAACCGCTCTGCCTGAAGCAGCACTGCCGAACGCAGCATCTCCGGAAGCGGCATTGCCTGAAGCGCTGCTGACGGGTGCGGCAGAAAGCGGACAGGAAGGCAGTGAGGAACAGCAGGAATCCCTTGCTGAAAACACGGGGAAAGCCGCGCGCCC
>JAGADT010000129.1 GCA_017613475.1 Desulfovibrionaceae bacterium
GCGCGAGGGGGGAGGCGCTAGGCCCTTCAGCCGGCGCCACGGTAACGGTAACCCCGTTGTAGAGCCCGCTCAGGCGCGCCTTGGCGCTGAGCACATCCAGCCGGACGATGAAGTCCCACGCGGCATGCACCAGCGGCAGTTCGGCGCGGACCATGTCTGACAGCATGAGGAACACCTTTCGCTCTTCCTCACGCTCCTCGTTTTTCAGTTCCTGGATGCGGTTGTTGTGCGCAACAAGGAACATCGGCTCAAAATAGCAGGTTTCCCCGGTGTTGGAATAATCGTGGATGATGCCCTGGATGCGCCCCTTGAAATTGGCTTTCAGCGGGAGGACGTAGCGGTCTGAAGCCAGGGTCATGAAATCATCCTGGAGATAGTGCGCAATGTTGTAGGTGAGCGCAAACTCCCTGACCTTGCGCAGGCAGGCCTGGTGCAGCCCCCTGAGCTCGTTCCTGATGAGGAGCAGTTCCGGGGAGGCGCCGTCCCTGAGCAGCCCGTCGTCGCCGATGCAGCGGTTCAGGGCTGAGGTGAGCAGCTCCGGGAGGGGCTGGGCGTGCGCCAGCTCAAAAAGCTCCGGCCATTTTGTTTCGCCGGCGCGGATGGAGGCTTCCGCCCTGCGGGCCAGGCCAAGCACCATGCGCAGGGCAAAGAGCGCGTCGGCGTCAAGCGCGGCGGAAGGCTTCTCCAGGTATGTGAAGAGGCCTGAGCAGTCGGGAAAGTCCACAAGGGAAAACTCATCCCCCTCCCGCTGGGCAGACCATACGAGAGACTGCTCATAGAGCGCCTGCTCCCTGTGGATGTCATCGAGGGAGGGCAGGGGCTCCAGCGCAAGGCAGGCGGAACGGCCTGCCTCAGATACGCACTGCTCCGCAAGGACCGCCAGGACCTTGTGGAATTCCAGCGCGTGGAGGGTGCGCCTATCCATTTTTCTGCAGGCGGGCACGCACTGCGGCGCTGGCGGTCTTGCCGTCTACGCGGCCTTTGCAGGCGGCAAGGACGGCGCTCATGACCTTGCCCATGCCGGCCATGCTGGACACGCCGGTTTCGGCAATGGCGGCTTCAATGGCCGCGCCAAGCTCTTCGGGCGTGAGGGGCTCGGGAAGATAGGAGGAAAGGATTTCCAGCTCGGCGGCTTCGCGGTCCGCAAGGTCCTTGCGGCCGGCAGCCGTGTACTGCTCGATGGAATCGCGGCGCTGCTTGCTCTGCTTCTGGATGACGTCCAGCGCCTCGTCATCGGAAAGGGGGTGCATCAGTTCGACTTGCCGGTTTTTGAAGGCGGATTTGAGCAGGCGGAGAACGGCGACGCGCACCTCATCCTTCGCCTTATAGGCGGCAATAAAATCTTTCTCCACGCGGGTTGTCATGGTCATGGCAGATATCCTCATTATGAAGATGGAACGGCAATCGATCTGTCCGGCGGGCTTGGCGCCCGTGGAAACATTCCTGAACAGGCTGGGGAAAGCAGCCGCCCTGCAAGGGTGCAAAGACAGACACGGAGTTTGCACGCATCCCCCGTGTCTGTAATTCCCTTGAGCATGAAGCATCACGGCTTAGGCAGGGCTGCCTTTCCGCATTTTCTTCATCAGGCGCTTGCGGGCCGCAGCCTTTTTCTTTTTGCGCATGACGCTGGGCTTTTCAAAGTGCTGGCGCTTCTTCATTTCTGAAAGAATGCCGGCCTTTTCAACCTGCTTCTTGAAGCGGCGCAGCGCAATGTCGAAATTGTAATCGTCTTCGGTAAGATAGACGCCGGGCATGGACATCACCCCCTCGGGCGTGGATTCCTGTACAGGACAGGGAAAGATTCAGTCTATATATTTACAGATGAAATGCAAGCGTTTTTTTGCATTGCGGAATGTTCCGCAGGCGTGCTGTGCAGGAGCGCTCCGCAGCGGCGCGGCTCAGGGCTGCTGAGCGTTTTTCATGGCCGCCTGGCTTGCATGATGCCTGCCGCTGCAGCGCCGAGGCCCTGCCTGGGATGCGTGCACATACGGGCAGCGCTTGCAACTTGGGGGGGTCTTTAGTATCCTTGCATAAGGAAAGGCGATGCTCAGCCGGATACGTTGCCCTGCAGGGCTGCTGCGGGCTGCGCATCAAGCGGCATTTCACATAACGATTCTTATATGACGGGGACAACAGGCATGAGAAAAGTCTTACGCATGGTGGCCATTGTGTTTGTGTGCGCCGCGCTGGGCGGGCTGTTTGGCGGGAGCTGCGCCTTTGCCGCGCAGGTGACTCAGCTTACGCAGAAGGATCTGGCTGCGGTGCTCGACAAAGCGTCCGGCAAGGTGGTCGTGCTCAATTTCTTCGCGTCCTGGTGCCCTCCGTGCCGCGAGGAGATCCCCAAGCTTGTCAAGCTTCGGAAGAGCTTCCCCCAGAATAAGGTCGCGTTCATGAGCATTTCCCTGGATGAAGACGAAGCCGCGCTCAAGAGCTTTGTTGACCAGGTGAAGTTCAATTATCCCGTTTACCGGGATGATGGGAGCATCAATACCTCGCTCCAGCTGGAATCCATACCGTATAACATGGTGCTGGATACGTCAGGGGAGGTCGTTTATGAGCAGTCCGGGCTCCTCCAGGAAGAAGACCTGAAAAAGCTGGTGAACCAGGTGCTCGGCAGCGCGAAGTAAAGCCGGCGGCAGCTGTTTGTGCTTGCATGGCAAAGGGCGGCGTTTTTAAAAGCGCCGCCCTTTTTATTGCCTTTTCATTGCCGGGGAACTGCCGTCAGCTGGAGAGCTTGACGGCCTGCTCCAGGTCGAGCCGGATTTGCTTTTTCAGGTCGTCCAGGCTGGCGAATTTTTGCTCGCCGCGCAGCCTGTGGATAAAGGAAAGGGCCATGGGCTGCCCGTACAGGTCGCGGTCAAGCCCGGGGATGTGGGTTTCTACGCTTAAGGTTGTGCAGCCAAAGGTCGGCTTGCAGCCGATGTTGGTAACGGCGGGGAAAACCTCAGCGCCGTCTGGCAGCGGTCCTGCCGGCAGGGTATGGAGCCTGGGGGCGGGCAGGGGCTGACCGGGGGCGGGCAGGAGCGCCCGCGTGGCGTAAACGCCGGGCAGGGCCAGGCCGATGGCTTCCATGCCGGGGAGGTTAGGATCCAGGTTGGCCGTGGGGAAGCCCAGCTTATGGCCGATGTGCTGCCCGTGGATGACCACCCCCCGCACGGTATGGACGCGGCCAAGGAGCTTCGCCGCCATGGCAACATCGCCTTTCAGCAGGCATTCGCGGATATTGGTGGAGCTGATGACATTGCCCCCGGCATCCGTAAGGCACTGGAGCTGGTCAACCTTGAAGCCGAGGCTGCCGCCCATTTCGCGCAGCTTGCCGGCGTCGCCCGACCTGCCCTTGCCAAGCTTGAAGTCGTAGCCAATCACAAGATGCTTCATGGCGAGGCGTTCAACAAGGATGTTTTTGACAAAGCTTTCGGGCGAAAGCGCGGCAAGTTCCCGCGTAAAGGTCAAAAGCAGCGTGTGCTCAGCGCCGGCTTCAGTCAGGAGGGCCAGGCGGTCTTCCGTATCCAGCAGGCGCGGCGGCGCGGAGTTGGTAAGGACTTCCCTGGGATGGGGGTCAAAGGTGACGGCGACAACAGGCAGGCCGAATCCCTGGGCATGGCGGAAAAGCGCCTGGTGCCCAAGATGCACGCCGTCGAAGTTGCCGATGACAACGCACGTGCCTTCGGCATTGGGGAAAAGGGGCGCGGGCGGCGTCTTTTTGAGTTCGTCTAGGGTAAAGGAGAGCAGCATGGCAGGTCAGGGCCTCGGGGCGGTGGTCAGGGCCATTTCAATGGCCTTGTCAAACAATTCGGGGGCAAGGGCGCCGTGCACGGCAAGCTGGTTGATAAAGTAGGTTGGCGTGCCTTCCAGGTTGAGCCTGGCGCCTTCCGCGTAGTCGGTGTCGAGCATTTCGTTGACGCGGGCGCTTTTGATATCCTCGGCAAGGCGGTTCAGGTCAAGCCCGGCTTCCGCGGCCATTTTCTTCAGGGTCTTTTCACCGTCCTGGACAAGCTCGGCCCTGGAGCTGAAGAGGAGGTCATGCAGTTTCCAGGCCTTGGCCTCGCTCTGCAGCCCGGCCGCCAGGAAATAGGCGGCGGCGAGGCGGCCAAAGCCCTTGCTGTCCAGCGGGTAGGCCTTGAAGACGTAGCGCACCTGGTCCTTGCGTTCCTTAAGGATCCTGCGGATGGTGTTCGCGCCCTTCTGGCAGAAGGGGCAGGTGAAGTCAGAGTAGGCAATGATGGTGAGGGGCGCCTTTTCCGGCCCCTTGATGTAGCGGCCCCTCAATTCAACGTTGGGCGCGGGCTGCTTCAGGCTCCTGCGCCACTCGTTGACGATGGCCTTGTTGCGCCGGCTCGTGGCGCCGCTCTGAACAAGGTCGAGCAGTTCTTCACTGTGCTTCTGGAGCACGCCGAGGAGAATGTCCGGATGGGCTTCAAGCATTCTGCGCAGCTGGTCTTCAGTGAGGCCGGGAGCTGCCGGCGCGGAGGTCCTTCCGCCAAGAAGCAGGGCCAGCGTAAGGAAGAAGAAAAGCACGAATTTTTTCATTGGGCATTCCTCGTTCAGATTCCTTTGGAATCGGGTGGAAGGCAGGCACGCAGCCTGCCTTTTTCAGCAGGCAGGCGCCATGGGCAAAGGCAAGGCAGGGAAATTACGTTCCCTGCCCTGCCTTGTTTTTATTCTTGTTCCGGAGCCGGTCCGGCCTGCAGGTCCATCTCGTGCTGGTATTTGGACGGGCGTTCCTTTTGCTCAGGCACGACGATGTTCTGGTCAACGTACTGGCGGTAGCCTGTTCCGGCGGGAATGAGGCGGCCGACGATGACGTTTTCCTTGAGCCCGCGGAGCTGGTCGGTCTTGCCCTTCAGCGAGGCTTCGGTCAGGACCTTGGTGGTTTCCTGGAAGGAAGCCGCGGAAATGAAGGAAGAGGTGGTCAGCGAAGCCTGGGTGATGCCAAGCACAAGGGGCTCGGCGGTTGCCGGTGCGCGGCCTTCAGCAATCGCCTTGTCATTTTCGCTTTTGAACTCGCCCTTGTCCACCTGTTCCCCGACGAGGAAGCTGGTCTGGCCGGAATCCAGGATGGTGACTTTGCGCAGCATCTGGCGGACGATGACTTCAATGTGCTTGTCGTCAATGCCCACGCCCTGGTGCCGGTACACTTCCTGGATTTCATCCACGAGGTAGGCGGCCAGGAATTTTTCGCCGCGCGTGCGGAGGATGTCGTGCAGTTCCGGATTGCCTTCGGTCAAAAGGTCTCCGGATTCCACAAAGTCGCCGTCGGACACGGTGATGTGCTTGCCCTTGGGAACCAGGTATTCCTTGGCTTCGCCGACTTCGGGCGTCACAATGATCTTGCGCTTGCCCTTGGCTTCGCCGGCAAAGGTCACCGTGCCGGCGATTTCAGAGACAACGGCCATGTCCTTGGGCTTGCGGACTTCAAAGAGCTCAGCCACGCGGGGAAGACCACCCACGATGTCGCGGGTCTTGGAGGTTTCACGCGGCTTGCGGGCGATGATGTCGCCTGTGCGCACCTCCTGCCCGTTCTTGATCATGATGATGGCGCCCACAGGCAGGCTGTACACCGCGGGGATGGAGCTTTGCGAGGCGGCGCTGCTCACGGCCGGGCGCAGCTTTGGCGTGCCCTGCTCATCGCAGATGGAGATGGAGGGCCTGAGGCCAGTGGTGCGGTATTCAATAATCGTCATTGTGGTCTGGTGCGTGGTTTCGTCCAGCTTTTCCTGGTACGATTTGCCATCCACCAGGTCGGAGAATTTGACGATGCCGTCCACTTCGGAAACGAAAGGCTCGTTGAAGGGGTCCCATTCCGCCAGGAGGTTCCCTTTGCTGACCTGCTGGCCGTCCGTGACGTGCAGGTGCGCGCCGTTGGGCAGGGTGTAGCGTTCGCGCTCAATGCCCTGGTCATCCACAATGGCGATCTGCCCGCTCTTGCCCATGACCAGGGATTTGCCCTCGCTGTTGGCAATGGTGCGGACGCGGGTGAACACGATGCGCCCGTTGTTCTGCGCTTCAAAGTTGGAGCGTTCGATCTGCTTGGAAGCCGTGCCGCCGATGTGGAAGGTGCGCATGGTCAGCTGCGTGCCGGGCTCGCCGATGGACTGGGCGGCGATGATGCCCACGGTCTCGCCGATGTTGACCATGTGCCCGCGCGCCAGGTCGCGCCCGTAGCAGAGCGAGCAGATGCCGCGTTCCGCGCGGCAGGTCAGCGCGGAGCGGATCATGACGGAGGTGACGCCGTGCTCTTCAAGGCAGGCCGCGACCTTTTCGTCGATCAGCGTGTTTTCGGGGAAGAGCAGCTCGTTGGTTGCGGGGTCGCGGACGGGGTAGAGGAGCACGCGGCCCAGGGCGCGGTCTGAGAGGCGCTGCTTGATTTCGCCGCCTTCGCGGATCTGCTTGATTTCAATGCCGTCCACGGTTCCGCAGTCATGCTCGGAGATGATGACATCCTGCACAACATCCACGAGGCGGCGGGTCAGGTAGCCGGAGTTTGCCGTTTTCAGGGCGGTGTCGGCCAGGCCCTTGCGCGCGCCGTGCGTGGAGGTGAAGTACTGGAGCACGGTCAGCCCCTCGCGGAAGCTGGCGGTGATCGGCGTCTCGATGATTTCGCCGGAGGGCTTGGCCATGAGGCCGCGCATGCCGGCAAGCTGGCGCATCTGGTCGGCGTTGCCTCGCGCGCCGGAGTTGGACATCATGAAGATGGGGTTGAAGCTCTGGCTGACTTCCGTTTTGCCGGTCTTGGGGTCGGTGAGCGTTTCCGTGGAAATTTCCTTCATCATTTCCGAAGAAACGTTCTGCGTGACCTTGGTCCAGACATCAACGACCTTGTTGTACTTTTCCGTGCGGGTGATGATGCCGTCGCGGTACTGGTTTTCGATATCGTCAACTTCAGCCTGCGCGGCGTCGATGAGCTCCTTCTTGCGCGTCGGGATGGTCATGTCCTTCACGCCGACGGTGATGCCCGCGCGGGTCGCGTATTCGTAGCCCAGGTCCTTGATCTTGTCGCAGAGGATGACCGTGGCCTTGATGCCCAGCTCGCGGTAGGTGTTGCCCACGAGCTTGGCGATGTTCTTCTTGGTCAGCACGCAGTTGACGTTGTCGAAGGAGAGTCCCTTGGGCAGGATTTCTGAAACCAGCACGCGGCCGGCCGTTGTCTGCTTGATCTCCCCGTTTTCCAGGCGGACGCGGATGCGGGCATGCAGGCTGAGCCTGCCGGCGTCCACGGCGGCGATGACTTCCCACGGCGCGCAGAAGGTCATGCCCTCGCCCTTTTCAAAGGCGCGCTCCACCGTGAGGTAGTAGAGGCCAAGGACGATGTCCTGGGAAGGCACAATCACAGGGCTGCCGTTGGCGGGGGAAAGGATGTTGTTTGTGCTCATCATGAGCACGCGGCATTCGATCTGCGCCTCAACGGAGAGGGGGATGTGCACGGCCATCTGGTCGCCGTCAAAGTCAGCGTTGTAGGCGGTGCAGACAAGCGGATGCAGGCGGATGGCCTTGCCTTCCACAAGCAGCGGCTCAAAGGCCTGGATGCCCAGCCTGTGCAGCGTGGGGGCGCGGTTCAGCAGGATGGGGTATTCGCGCACCACGTCGGAAAGGATGTCCCACACAACCAGCTCTTCGCGCTCCACCATCTTCTTGGCGCTTTTGATGGTGGTGGCATGGCCTCTTTTTTCCAGCTCGGAATAAATGAAGGGCTTGAACAGCTCCAGGGCCATTTTCTTGGGCAGGCCGCACTGGTGGAGCTTCAGGTACGGGCCTACCACGATGACGGAACGGCCGGAGTAGTCAACGCGCTTGCCCAGCAGGTTCTGGCGGAAGCGGCCCTGCTTGCCCTTGATCATGTCAGACAGGGATTTCAGCGCCCTGCCGTTGGTGCCGGTAATGGCGCGTCCGCGGCGCCCGTTGTCAAAGAGCGCGTCCACGGCTTCCTGCAGCATGCGCTTTTCGTTGCGGATGATGATTTCAGGCGCGCCGAGCTCCATAAGCCGCTTGAGGCGGTTGTTGCGGTTGATGACCCTGCGGTAGAGGTCGTTGAGGTCGGAGGTGGCGAAGCGCCCGCCATCCAGGGGCACAAGGGGGCGGAGGTCCGGCGGAATGACCGGGATGAC